>JACUUU010000310.1 GCA_014859065.1 Anaerolineales bacterium | reverse complement strand
CGCTACGCCAGGAGTATCCTCAGGTGGAGGTTCAGTAGCAGGTCCGGCGCATGCAGCTGCCACAGCAGACATGCCCAGTAAGGTGGATAGATGTAAGAACTCGCGGCGTGAGATGCGCCCCTGCAGCATCTGGTCGTACGCTTCTGGGATCTGTGGGTGGATCTTTTCCATGTCTTTCTTGGTTGGTCTAGGCTTTGTCATTTTATTCTTCTCCTACGACATCATGAAAAACTCGAAATGGGTTTAATGGTCAGCCGAGATTTTGATGGCTGATTTATGCTACTAAAAGGGTTTAAACAAAGATCGAACACCCCTTTTAGGATCTGTCTGGGGACTAAACTGCGAAACATCAGGTCAGGTTTCTCTGCTGTTATGCTGATCGTGTTGCTGAGCATTATGGTCGTCCCTATCTTGCGTTTATCGAAGTTGGTAAGTAATTGCCACCTCCTTTCGAATTAAACCGATTGGATCTCTATAAATTAATTTCGCCTAATTATCCTTCTGGATAACTTAATCACCTATCTGAATGTTTGTGGTGAGCAGCAGTTTGGCTGCTTGGTTCAATGTCCCGTTTGTAAATGGACATTAATAAATGAGTGCAAATACAAAGTTTGGTAGTGAGGAATTTTCTCGGGTGATGACAGGACATGATGGTTTTATATCGTGGAGTGCCAGCCTTTAGTAGTAAGACCGAGTGAAGTTTGCCTTTATAATCGAGAGCTGTAGCTCGCGGTTATTGATCGTCCATCGCTTGCTCAAGCACGATAACCAATATTGCGGGTACCAATAAGTGGGGGGATTGGCGTAAAAAAAATTTCCCAGGTCGATCAACCCATTGACGTTTTGAAGTGGTTATACCAGTATAGCATTTTTAACCTGTTTGTCAAGATTTTACATAATAATCTACAATATCCAAGAGTCAGCTTCTTCTTCGATGACCCTTTCGATGATTGCTTCTTTAGAAGGCTCGATATCATCTAATAACGCCTGTCGGGAAGAGGGGCTGTCATGCGCTTCTAAAGCGGCGATAATATTGGCGTGGCTGGCTTCCTGGGACCTTCCACCGCGCCGCAAAACCATGAAACGCGCCAGGCGGTCGAGCAGATGACCGAGCATCTCAGCGAGTTCGCGGTTGCCAGAAGCTTGCGCTAACAGATAATGAAAATGACGATTCTCATCGGTGTAGCGATCGTAAGATTCGTCATCATCACCGGTATAACCGGCGTGAACTTCTCGCATGGCTGCAATCTGTTCAGCTGTTATCCGATGAACTGCTCGTTCAACAGCAGCCAGCTCCAAAATATTGCGCAGGTCAAGCATGTCGCGCAGCTCTTTAAGCGTGATTGGGGTGACGAAATACCCGGAGCGCGGTTTGATAGTCACCAAGCCCTCTTGATTGAGCATGTTGAGTGCATCACGGACAGGTGTGATACTGATGCTGTATTGGTTGGCAATATTGATCACATCTAAACGCTGTCCAGGGCGGTGGTGACCCATGATTATGGCGCGCCGCAGCTCTTTGAAAATCTTTTTCTTGGAGGTAAGTTCCTTAGATTCTTTGAGCATAGCTGCGCTTCCTAAAAAGCTCCCCGACAATTACAGATATCAATATACCATAGTAAGACTTCAATTTCAAGAATCAATATATCAGGTTGGCACATTTCTTGACATCAAGCATTTTAGATGATAGGATTTGATATATCAGATTACAATAACTGACTAATAGAATTATATAAATAGGTCAAATGGTTGAGTTTAATATTTCAACAGCCTGGATGGTGGGACTGGCGTTCATTTGATCGCGCAATCGAAAAAACTGTCCACTAACAACATCTTAGGAGGCATAATGATCGAAACTCATGGCACACGCACAATAAGCGCTCACTATTACCGCATGGGACCTCAAGAATGTGAACAGGTGCACTACGGTAGTCTGGAAATCTTAGAGAGGACCGGCATCGACATCCATGATGAAAATGCTAAAAATTTATTGGTCAAAGCGGGGGCTAAAGCGGATGGATTGCGAGTGCGTATTCCGGAACACCTGGTTGAGAGAGCGCTGGCAAGCACCCCAAAATTTATGACTCTTTATGACCGTGAAGGCAATGTAGCAATGCGTGCCGGAGGTTATCGTTCTTATTTCGGTGGGGGTTCAGACTGCCTTAACATCCTGGACCACCGCACAGGACAACGTCGAAGGGCTAGGTTGGAGGATGTCAAAGAAGCCATCACCTTGATGGATGCGTTACCTGAAGTCGATTTTGTCATGTCAGCTTTTCTGCCTGAGGATGTCAACCAGATCATATACGACCGCTACCAGATGGAGATAATGCTGAACTACACCACCAAGCCGATTGTATACGTCAACCCAGACCTTGAAGGATGCATTGCCTGTGTGGAGATGAGCGAGGCAGTCGCTGGAGGCGCAGAAGCGTTACAGCACAAACCTTTCATCTCCAGTTACATCAATGTGACTTCGGGATTGGTGGCAAACGCCGAAGCATTGCAGCGGTGTATGTACCTGGCTGAGAAGGGGCTGCCAATGCTCTACATCCCGGTCAATTCGGGTGGTGTGAATACACCTGTCACCACTGCCGGTTGTCTAGCTTCCTTGAACGCCGGCAGCTTGGTAGGGATTATGCTTTCTCAACTGGTGCGGGAAGGAACTCCTATTGGAGTCTCCGGTTGGAATGGCGGTCCCTACAATTTAAAGACCATGGTGGGTAACTACGTCATGGCGGAAGAGCAGGGTGTATCTACTTCAATGGGCAAATACTATGACTTGCCGGTGTTTGGTATGGCTGGGTGCACCGACTCAAAGGTGCTCGACCAGCAATGTGGTTTTGAGGTTGCTGTAAGTCTGATGACCAATCTGCTGCACGGTGCCAATATCGTCCATGATTTGGGTTTCATGGATGCTGGTCTGCAGGGTTCGCTGCAGCTGATTGCCCTCTGTAACGATTATTTAGGTTTCTTACGCGCCGCTACAGCTGGTGTCGTGGTGAACGACGAAACCCTGGCATTGGATGTCGTCGACGAGTTGGGGCCAACCGGAAATTACCTGGCTCATGATCACACCCTCCGCCATCTGCGTGAACCTTATTACTCAAAATTGGCTGACAAACGCCAGTATGAGGTATGGAAGGAAGGTGGTGCGACCACCATGGAGGAACGCGCTGCCAAGCAGGTCGATGATATCCTGGCTGAACACAAACCTGCTGAGCTGCCTGTTGATATCCAGCAAGACATCCGCAAAATCGTGGAGCGCGAATTGGAGTGGATCACCCGCCAAAGCAAATAACATGGCTGATAAAGTGAATGAAGGTAGGTCATTACGGCAACTGTTTGCTGTGCAGCAGCCAGATTTATCGTATGGTTAAAAGAGAGAGAGAATGCTAAATAAAAAACCCTTTTTTATGCGTGATCCCTGGATGTATGATCCCAAGGAAGAAAGCCGACCACGCCAGGATGCTGGTTTAGGGTTTGCCACGCGTGCGCTGCATGCTGGGTTTCACCCGTTGCGAAATGTTGAGCAGTTCCGCTCCTTCGTGCCTCCCATCGTACAGTCCATGACTTACCCTTATGAGACCTTCGAGCGATTCCCGGATTACATCTATGGTCGCAGCAAGACACCTACGGTGAGCGTTTTAGAAGAGCGGTTAGCTTCTCTGGAGGGCTGCGAGGGGTCGGTCTCAGCGCCTTCCGGCTCTCAGGCTTTATTTAGTTTGGTTTTTACTATCGCCAGACCGGGGGATAATGTGGTGACAACCCTGAACACATTTGGTGAAGGTTATAAACAGGCTGCCTCGATTTTCCCGCAGCGCTGCAACGTGGAATTCCATTTTGTGCGAGATTTCACTGTGCCCGATGCGTGGGACCGCGCCATTGACAAAAGGACGCGCCTGGTTTGGGTGGAGACGCCCAGCAACCCCTGTTTGCAGATTACCGACATCGCAGCGGTGGCTGATGTAGCTCATGCCCGTGGGGTACCGCTAATGGTTGATAATACCACTGCGACTGCTGCACTCCAGAAACCAGTAGACCTGGGGGCAGATATCATCTTGCTCTCCTTGACAAAATTTCTTTCAGGGAATGCCACTGTTCTGGGAGGTGCGGTTGTTGGACCGGAAGATCTGGTCGAGGACATCCGTTGGAACACAAGTGAGTTTATTGGCGCGATCATGCAGCCGTTCGAAGCCTGGCTAATGCTGCATTACCTGGAAACATTAGAATTACGCATGCAGAAGCACAGTTCGAACGCTCAAATCGTAGCAGAATTCCTGGCAGGACATTCGAATGTGTCCCATGTAAATTATCCGGGATTGTCAGATCATCCCCAACACGAGCTCGGGAAAGAACAAATGAAAGCCGGTGGAGGGCTGTTGTCATTCATCGTGCCAGGTGGG
>JACUUU010000309.1 GCA_014859065.1 Anaerolineales bacterium | reverse complement strand
TATACAATTATGCCCTACGTCTTCTTGGGAATGCTGATTTGGCTGAAGAATGTGTTTCCGAAACCTTCAGCCGTTTCTTGCAGGCAGTAAAAAAAGGTGGTGGGCCCAGCGAAAACACGAAAGCATATCTTTATCGTGTGGCGCATAATTGGATTACAGATTTCTATCGCTATCAAAAACCAGAGGACACACTGGAATCCCATGCATCCGATCCCCTGGAGGAAAGTCCAGCATCAATTATCTTTAATAATTATGAGCATGAGAGAGTTCGCAAAGCTTTGCTGCAGCTAACTCCAGAGCAGAGACAGGTCATTCTTCTGCGGTTTTATGAAGAATGGCCACATGAGGAAATAGGTCTGCTGGTAGGAAAATCAGCAGAAGCAACCCGAGCCTTGCAATACCGGGCTATTGCCAGGTTGCGGAAGATGCTTAATGTATCTGAGGATTAGCCTATGGCAACAATGAAGAATAAAAAGCCTGAAGAATACATCGATCCTCGGCTTGTCGAGATGTTAAATCAACTTCGCACGCTGCCACCCCGAGATCCAAAAGCAGCGCTGCATGGCGAGAAGAGATTTCTGGCTGAAATGGAATCCTTATCGCTCCAAACACCAATCAGATCACATTGGAGTGAACTGACCAGGCGTTTGAGTTATTGGAAAAATAATAAACCTAAAAATGAGGAGATTAAAATGAAAACTACAAGAAGTCGATTTGCTTTTACCACTATTGCGGTAGCTCTATTAATAATTGTATTTTTGTTTGGTGGTTCAGCTATGACAGCTCTGGCTGCCCAATCCGCCTTGCCTGGAGACACACTTTATCCATTCAAGATGACCCTGGAACAGACTCGCCTGTCGTTAGTTCGAGATTCTGCCGAACGTGCTCGATTGCAGTTGGAATTTGCAGAACGCCGGTTAGCAGAAATTGAGGGACTGATCGCTGAAGGCCGCTACCATAACATTGCAGGTGCAACTAAGGAGTTTGAAGCTTACATCCAAAACGCCTTGGTTGAAGTAGACACGATCTCCAGCCGCGATCCGCTTCTGGCAGCAGAATTATTGATGCAAATTACTGACGCCCTTTCTCGTTACAGCACATCCCTCAGCGAAATGCTCAACAATGTTCCAGAACCAGCGAGAACTGAAATTTTACGTGCCATACAAGCCTTACAGGATGTCAGCGACCAGGAAGACTTATCCAGCGAAATTGAATTTACCGGGATTTTACAATCAATAGCTGGTGATTTATGGCTCATAGAAAGCCGCAGCGTCAAGGTAACGGATCAAACCGAGATCAAAGGCTCTATCGCGATTGGTGATCTGGTCAAAGTCCATGCAACCGTTGGCACAAATGATGAGCTGACTGCTAGAGAAATTGAGCTGGTGAGGACAAAGGATGATAATACCAACACGAATACCAATGAGAATATAAACACAAACGAAAATATGAATGAAAACATAAATGAAAACACGAACGATAACATGAACGATAACATGAACGATAACATGAACGATAACACAAACGATAACACGAACGATAACACGAACGAAAATACGAACGATAACACGAACGAAAATACGAACGATAACACGAACGAAAATACTAATGAGAATGCCAATGAGAATAACAACCTGAATTTCAACAGCAATATGAACAGCAACAGCAATGATGATTGACAAATCGCTGATCTTGGAGCTCAATAAATAGGATCACTGAGGGTATCGACCAATCTACTAAAAAATAAATGCACGGATAATTATTTGTGAGCAACACAGTGGACCACAGCGGAGAAGCCAAGTCCTACCAGTCTAGCCAATCATTCCGGAGACTGGTAGGACTTTGGTTTGTGAGGCGATTTCAGCAGGCATCCCTGACAAGAATAATGACTGCTGTAGGTTTGGCAGTCGTTCTTATCTTGCTTTTGGGATTGATCCAATTTTCCTCCCCAAACCTGGCTGGTAACGATGGTTATTACCACATAAAACTTGCATACATTATGCGAACCGAGGGGCTAAAACCCGATTTCCCCTGGCTGCCCCTAACGATCCTGAATCCACGAGAGTTTTACGATCACCATTTTCTTTATCACGTTGTCCTGATCCCATTTACCTTCGGAGACTTGCGCATTGGCGCCAAATTATCAGCAGTACTTTTTTCCACGCTGGCATTTTTGTGTGTATGGCGCCTCCTTGATAAACAACGTGTGCCTTATGCGTCACTCTGGACACTAGGTTTAATGGCAGTATCTGAGGCATTCATTTTCAGGATGAGCATCCCCCGGGCGCAGTCGCTGTCTTTAGCTGTGTTGGTCATCGGAATTCATTGGCTCTTGACCAAGAAACATACCCGCTTATTCCTGCTGGGGTTCATCTATGTTTGGTTATACAACGCATTTCCTCTCCTGGTTGCAGTCACTGGTATATACGTTGTTGCTGCTTGGTTGTCGGAGCGGCAGCTAGATTTCCGCCCCCTCCTTTATAGCATCGCAGGTATCACTGTTGGGTTAGTAATTAACCCCTACTTCCCATACAATATCACATTTGCATTCAACCACATAACCCCAAAAATCTTTGATACTACCGCTGTTAGCGTGGGAACCGAATGGTTTCCGTATAATACTGGGCAGTTATTGAGCAATTCCCCTTTAGCACTGGTAGCTTTTATCAGTGGAACGCTGGCACTGGGTCTCGCAGTTCAGCGGATGGATGTGCGCACTGCTGTCACTTTTCTTCTGGCTTGCATGTTTGGGTTTATGCTTTTTCAATCTAGGCGCTTTATCGAGTACTTCCCAGCGTTTTCGCTGATGTTCGCAGCTTTCGCCTGGACACCATTGATTAATAGATCAATAATTCGGAATCAAATTCACGCCCTCCGAGACCAGGAACAATCACGTACCAAACTAAAACGGTTGGTTCCGGTGTCTTTACTTGTCATTGTCCTGATACCGGGGATATGGTTGACCTTCAATCAATCTAAAGGTACCCTACAGACATCCACACCTTTCCATCTGTATGCAAATGCCTCAGCCTGGCTGCAAGCTAATTCCCCAGCGGGGGAACGGGTATTCCAGACAGATTGGGACGACTTTCCGCGTCTATTCTTCCACAATTCACACAACACATACCTGGTTGGTCTCGACCCCACTTACATGCAATTTTATGACGCGGAACTGTATGATCATTGGGTCGAAATAACCCAAGGAAAAGTGGATATCCCTTCAAACGCGATCTCTGCAAAATTCGGGGCATTTTATGTTTTCACAGATTTGCATCATCAGGGTTTTATTGACCAGGCAGAAAATGACCCCCAATTGGTGGAGGTTTATCGAGACACAGAAGCGGTGATCTACCAGATAGTTAGCAATTAGTGTAACAATTCCATCCCTTTTAATTGAAACCAAGGTAAAATTTTCCCACAGCTAACTAAAAAATATATAGACACGGATACATCAGAGGGAAAATTCAGTACCCCTCAAAGCCATAAGCTGTTACCACAAAACAGGTGTATATCACACGGGTTTAAATGTTGATAGACCGATGTCTAAAAATATGGTTGAGCGTCTTTCTGAATAGCAGTAATGCTACCCAATCGTAGAAAAAGTGGTCCTGCTATAAAACAATATTAAGCCGCCACTGATCTCACGGTAGAGCTAAGCACAAAGTATTAGGTAAAACCTTTTACAGAATTTGTGGTCAAATTTACTAAGTATTTTTAAGAAGGCAATATTGCCCAATCAGAAGTTTTAATATGGGAGGAACTAAATGCATCGGTTAACGAAAATCGTAGCCACTCTTGGCCCGGCTAGCGATAACGAATCAATCTTGAGGAAGCTGATATCGGCTGGATTAGATGTTGCCCGCTTGAACTTTTCACACGGTAGCCACCAATCCCATGGTGAGATAATCGACTTGCTGCGCCGGCTTTCAGATGAAATGGGTAAACCCATCACCATCCTGCAGGATCTGCAAGGTCCCAAGCTGCGTGTGGGCATTCTCCCCGAAGAAGGAATAGAGCTGGTTGCTGGGCAACGTCTCCACCTGGTTCAAATGAGCACCGACCAGGAAGGATCTGACACGATTAATGGTATCTTGACCATTCCCTTGGATGTTCCAGATCTGACTGGTGCAGTGTCGAAAGGCAAAACCATCCTGATGGATGACGGCAATCTGGAATTACTTGTCACTGATCTTTACGATGCATCTGTTGAAGTGGAGGTCGTTTTGGGTGGTCGCTTGACCTCCAATAAAGGGGTAAACCTGCCCGGAGCACAATTGAATATCCCCAGTTTTACCCAGAAAGATCGGGAAGATTTGGAATTTGGCTTGAAAAAAGGCGTGGACGCAGTGGTATTATCTTTTGTCCGCCGAGCAGCTGATATCCAAATGGTGCGCCGTACGATTGAAAAGATCTCTCCAGACCAGAGAGAT
>JACUUU010000308.1 GCA_014859065.1 Anaerolineales bacterium | reverse complement strand
TGGTATACCCCTTGGAATATTTGGCGATTTTGCAGAAGGGCGAATTAAAAGCCGCACTGGATATCCAGCTTCTGAAAGTTGCCTCACTAACACCTGACCGATAAAACCTGTTCCACCAGTGACGAGAATCATGATTATTAATGATTATAGCATGCACAATCTGTAGGGAGATCAATGACCACTTTCACCCAGGCAGGTATTCTCGATTCCTAGGGTAGTTAATAGCAAATTTGCGCATCTCATATCGGGTAAATTGCCTATTTTCCACAATCAATCAGTCGAATATAATTTCATACCATATCTTTATCTCTTCATCGTCAGTTGAAGACATCAGTTCCATTGAGACTTGAAGCTGCATGCAAATTCCCCTATTATTGTTCACTGATACTATACAGTTTATCCATCAAAAATTTGCATCTTTTTCATAAAATTTTTCACTACCTTTACCTATAATTATGATAGAGTTGGTCAGATAAGGTATACTTAAATTCTTCTTGATTAATATGTTTTCATCATGGAGTGTGTTAAATTGGATCAAAAGAAGTCCTGGATTGGCCAGAATTGGGTGCTCATAATAACATTCATTTTAGGAGTTTGGGTGGCACTTCCTTTTCTGGCACCGCTGTTTATGCATTTAGGGTTAACCCCATTGGGGAATCTTATTTACATGCTTTATTCTTTCACATGCCACCAGCTTCCCCAGCGTTCGTTTTTCTTATTCGGACCCGAATTAATGCTGTCACTGAGCGATATCCAATCAGTTTGGCAAAACACAAACGATCCGTTAGTTTTACGTCAGTTCACAGGCAGCCCTGAATTGGGTTGGAAAGTTGCCTGGTCTGACCGTATGGTTTGGATGTATACCAGCATCCCAATATTTGCTGTCCTGTGGGCAGTAACAAGACCTCGTTCGAATCACCCCAGGCCAAAGTTCGTGCCTGTATCGGTATTTCTGGCATTACTTTTACCCATGGCTGTAGATGGCAGCTCTCATTTCATCAGCGACCTGGCTGGAATTGGAAATGGTTTTCGGGATAGCAACGCCTGGTTGGCGCAATTAACCAACCATGCCTTCGCGACCTCCTTTTATGCTGGTGATGGACTGGGATCATTTAACTTCCTGATGCGCGCTCTAACCGGCATCATTTTTGGGTTCGCAGTCGTTTGGTTCGGGTATCCATATTTAGAAGATGTCTTCAGTAAGTCAAAATCAGAAACTGGGCTACCTCCCTCACCACCAGCCAATCTCTCCAACATAGATCAGACTGGTTGACACAATTCAGGTTATTGTTGGGAACAGATAAGGAAGCCGGTTGATTAATCGCTTAGATATCGGAAAGATGATAAACTATTGGTAATCTATTTGCCGGTATAAGCTCGTAATTCAAGAAATCAGGAGAACTCATGAGCGACCAAACAAACAAACCTGCCCTGGTGATCAATGTCCAAACTTGGGCGACACCAATCGTGGGGATAGTGATGCTGGTAGCCGGATTAGCAGCTGGTTACTTTGGTCGTCCCCTGCTGCCTTTTAACGGACAATCAAACACTTCTGAGTTGCAGCCTTTAACGACAGAAATTGATCCAGCCACATCACCTCAACCCACAGCAGTCGTAGAAGCTCCCACCCCTTTACCACAACCGGATAGTGCAGAATCGCTGATGGAATTGTTGGTATCTCAGACACGGCATTTCAAAGGCGCCAGCGATGCTCCTATCACTCTTATCGAATTTAGTGATTTCAAGTGACCGTACTGCCAGCGATTTGCGACTGGCGCGGGTCGCCAGATAGATGAAGTTTACGTCGAGAGCGGGTTAGTTCGTCATGGCTTTATCCATTTTGCCTTCCTGGGGCAAGAATCACAGTGGGCTGCAGAAGCCAGTGAGTGCGCAGCGGACCAAGATGCCTTCTGGGAATACTATGAACGTATTTATGACAGCCAGGGTGGCGCCACTCGCCTCTCTTTGAATAAAGATAACTTGAAACAACTAGCCGCTGAGATCGGTCTTGATACCCAAGTGTTCAATGAGTGTCTGGACACAGACAAACACACCACCACAGTCCAAAATGAAAATCAATTTGCCAGAGCTTTAGGCGTGAGCAGCACGCCTTCATTCGTAATCAACGGTCAACCTGTGATTGGAGCGCAGCCATTTGAAGCCTTCCAACAAATCATCGAGGCTGTTAAGAACGAACAATAGGATGGAGGGGCATCCGTTTATAAGCTGTTCGCTTTATGCGGGTGACTTGAAACTAAAACGCATCTCTCAGGGTTGTTTCTTCCAATTCGATTTGCATTTTGCTTCAGGTAATTTAGATGTATACTGGTACGGGGAATGAAGGAGAAACCATGACCAATAATTGGAAATCATCCCTCGGCATCGCGGTTGGAATCTTAGGATTGGCAGCGATTGGGTTGATCGGATTAAAGATTCCTCCCCGCAGGTATCCACACCCCTCCCGAAAAACCAAAGAGATTGGTGGATTCGATTTGCCAGATGGCCTCCCTGATCCGGTAAAAAGGCATTTTCTGGCATCTTTGGGAATTACACCTCCCCAGATGAAATCTGCGGTAATCTGGGGACGAGGCCGGCTCAAGTTTAATAGCTTATGGATGCCGCTGCGTTTCAGGTGTCATTTCCAAGACGGGCAAATTTATCTCAAGGAGATACAAATTACATGGTTCGGTTTCCCATATTTAACCAGATACCAATCCTACAATAACGATATTATGTCCCCAAGAACGAATGAAGGTGAAGCCTTCGAATCAGGTAACTCGGAAAAACATGGCAATTACCTCAGCATGTGGGCTGAATCGATGTGGATGCCTGTGCTCTTACTTTCTGAGCGTGCAGCTCGTTGGGAAGCGATCGACGAATCTGCTGCCTGGTTGCTTGTCTCCAGCAATGGTACAGTTGAACCCATTCTTTCCCGCTTCAATCCCAATTCCGGTCTCATTGAAGAGATCATCGCTTTATGCCCCCAAACGCCAGGTGGGGAAAAGTCAACTTGGCGAGTGGGATATTCTGATTGGAAACCCTTCCACAGACTCTTGCTGCCTGCAAAAATCATCACCTCCTGGGATGACAAAGGTGCTTATTCAGTGTTAAATGCAGAAGGAGTAGAATATAACCCGGACATTTCCAGAGGCCAATCATGAAAATCCGACCAGGAAGAACCCGATCAATTATTGCTGGTATCGCATCTCTGGCTGTGATGGTTGTAGGTCTGGTAATGCTGAGCAGTGTTGGTAGCATACCTATACCTTTTGTTATTCTATGGATATTAATCGGCTTACTTGGAGCTGGGGTGTCTTTTTATAACGCATTCAGCCAAAAAGGGCTGTCTTTGTATGAAGTCGACATGGATCGAAAAAGGGATTCCCCAACTCCTTTAGGGTCTTCGGGAAATTTTTGCCCCAGTTGTGGACAACCAACTTCAAAAAGCGATCGCTTCTGTAAAAATTGTGGGCATCGTCTGATGGATTAGCACAACCCTAAATTACATCATAGTAGTTTTCTTAGTTGACGCACGAAACCTTGTGAGTTTATGAGTTGTTTCATAGTGTTAGAAAAATTAGCGTGGGGGACTTTCAGCAGGATTAAGTTCAGGACACATTCATGTTAATCGATAGACCCAAACTCGACCCCGATCTTGAATGGATGCTTCAAAGTGGTCAGGCTGATGATCAGGCCATTATCGTAACTCTGGTAAAAGAGTTCTATCCCACAATTTTTCGTTTTGCCCTTTCTCTACTGGGGGTTTACCAAGAAGCTAGGAACGCTGCAGTCGAATCCCTTGCTACCGCGCTGGTCGAGAGTCATCGTTATTCGGGAATGGAAGGAGCCCACCTGTGGCTTTTCTCTATTGCTGCTACTGTATGCAGTAAAGCTTACAAAAAATCTCCTAAGTTACAGAAGGGAATGACCTTGCCCTCCCAGGGCGTTCAGTCCGAGGTTGACCAGGATGCGATGCCCCAATCCCTGCATCAGGCAAACTATTGGTCAGCGATCGACTCGCTACCTCTCGACCAGCGTTTACCAGTCCTGCTGCGAGTTGTTTGTGAGCTGTCTGTTGCCGAAATCGCTGTCGTCCTTAGCGAACGAGAAAAGACCATCACCTCTCAGCTACAGGTGTCATATCGACAGATCGCTGCAAAAAATCATACTCTAGACCCAAGCCAAAAAATCTCCATCGACAGCGGTTTTGAAAAGACGTTATCTACCTCCCTGCAATCCGATTGGCCCCTGACTTCATCCTCCGCCACAGAAAACGAGCAAATCAAGGCGGAGGTTCAGACGAAAGTACAAGTTTTACGCAGAAAAAGTCAATCACGCATCCGCATCCAGGAGATTTCTGTTATCGGTCTGGTCATGGTTGTTGTGGTCGTTTTGGTTGGCATAGTCAACTCTCTACAGTCTGCACAGGATGATATCCTACCCCCATCTCCGACCAGTCAGCAAACCCCGCTCCTATTTCAAGGCAACCGTACAGCTATCCCCA
>JACUUU010000307.1 GCA_014859065.1 Anaerolineales bacterium | reverse complement strand
TATCAAGATGTTTGGGGCAGGAATGCAAGTACCTGCCCCAGAATTTTTTAACCATCATTACAATAATGAAGAAGCTCAAAGTGGATGGTTATACCCTAACAATCAGCAATATGCCTCTGGCTTAATTTCTAATTGTTTTAGTAGTTTTAATTCTTGAACAAACCATCAATTTCACCACGAAGGTGGAGGGCAGGTTTGATCCAGAACCACATTATCCCGCTGAAATTATTAGGCTTTAGTTTCTAAGCGAAAGATTCCTTGAATTCCCGGACTGCTTTGGGTCCGTTTCTCTCAAGACCTTTAAAAAACGCTTCTTGATCCTGGTGGCGGAAATCCAGGCGCTCTACATGGAACGGCGCCAATCTATTTCCAGCCTTTCTCTTTGTGGATACCCCCAGAAAATATTCGATTGCATTCTCGATACTGCTTGAATCAGTCCAATCTGACTTGTAGATAGGGACTGCGGAGCGCGTAAATATCCAGCTCATGTTGGGCATTGAGCCATACGCACGATGACAGGCGCCTTCCAGAGAATCCACAAGTATTGGCCGGGTTACGCCCAGTATGTCTCTCAAAGCTTCAGCGTGCTGGAATTTCTGTTCCATAGAAGTAAGGTGAGGGTAATGCTCACCAGGGTGGGCTTCATGGGAGTAAAGAAATATCGATCCCACGCCCTGGCTGGCAAACCGATCTGCAATTGCGTTCATGGATGGCGCCGCCATCCCACAGTATGGTCAGGTAAAACTACCGAATTCAACAATTGTGTATAAATTTTGGGACAATACACGCGTTAGAGTTGTTTCTTCTTTGTCTAAATCCCACAATGGGAAGTCGGGAGCTGGCTGTCCCAGAATGGGGCTTGAATCGAAATTCATCCACTGCTCGAAATTTGCCGGGATAAATTCATCGTAATTATAACGGGCAATCAGATTGGAACCGGACAATAAAGTCCTCCCATTAGTTCCCTTGCATTGGAGTGGTTGCCAATATTTGGGATAGGGATTCGTATTCTTCGAGGCAATCGTGGCAGTTGTCCAGATGTTTTTTGACCAGTGGAAAAATACTGGGGGCATCTTCCCCGCCCGATTCCAGTTCGGCATATTGGTCGATAATGGCAAAAACCTCATCACATGAAAGTTCCCTTTCATCGGTGTTTTCCAACATGTGAATCAGTTTAGCCATAGCATCACCATTCTGCTGGGCAGCCGGTTTCAATCCCAATGTTTGGCGAAAGGATTGTAAGCTTTTTATAATTTTCGTGAAAAGATTTTCTTTGCTCATTTTTCCATTTAATGGACGCTTCCGAGAAGTGAAAACTTACCTGTGTTCAAAGACCGCCAGAACATCAGCTGGTGTCAATCCTTCCTTTGCCAGCCTACGTTTTAGTCTGAGGCGGGTATCGTGCATCAATTTATAAAGGGCGTTGCGGTTGCTGCCCATGCGGCGGGCTACCTCTTCCAGAGGCATGCCCTTAATTGCGATTGCGATCATTGCCTGGCGCTGTTTCTCAGTCAGTTCCTCCCCAATAATCCTTTGAATTCGTTGCATCATATCAGTCCCCTCGACAAGATCCTCCGGTGTAGAAGCTTGGTGATCCATCATGAGATCCTTGAGAGGGGAGTTATCTTCGCCTTCAGTCAGTTTCTCCAAAGAGACGTTCTCCCAACGCTTGCGCCGCAGCTCGGTCAAGGCAATCCGAACTGCGATCTTGTGCACCCAGGTTGTAAACTGGCTACGTCCTTCGAATGTGTCCAGCCGGTCTATAACCCGCAGAAGCGTATCTTGGGTGACTTCTTCTGCTAATGCCGTAAAACGGGGGTCATTGGTTGATAACCACTTGTTGAGTGCAAAGGGTAATCCGCCCAGGATGATCTGGCGTAGATCGGTCAAGGCTGTTTCGCGCTTGGTGCCTTTGTCTTTAAGGTCTGCAATCCACTGCTCGTTGGTTCGTTTTTGCATCAGGTGGATTATACACTATGAATCGGGTAAGAACTCACCTGTTCTGGTAGTCAATAAAAACAGGTATTAGTCAAAAGCTGTATTTCGAGATTAAACTTATAATTGAAAGGATAAACCATGGTAAAAGCTGTTTGGAATGGAAATGTTATTGCACAAAGTGAGCAGACGATTGTGGTTGAGGGGAATTATTATTTTCCTCCCGAAGCCGTTGAGAGTAATTTCCTGGTCGAGAGTGAAACCACCTCAACTTGTCCCTGGAAGGGATTAGCCAGCTATTACGACATTAAGGTTGGTGACCAGGTAAACCGAGATGCTGCCTGGTATTACCCGCAGCCCAAGAAAGCTGCTGAGAAAATCAAAAATTACGTTGCTTTTTGGCGGGGAGTTCAAATAATTGAAAGTTGAACCAATAACGCAGCCAATTCCCTCTATCTCAACTCAACAGATGATCGAAGTTGACCGGTTGATGATTGAGGGATATGGCATCCAATTGATCCAGATGATGGAAAATGCCGGAGGCAATCTGGCAGAATTAAGCCGCCGGATGTTGGATGGTGATGTTCGCTCGAAACGCATTGCCATTTTATGTGGTGGTGGTAACAATGGTGGGGGAGGTATGGTAGCAGCCCGGCGACTGCATAACTGGGGGGCACAGGTACAGCTGCACGTTGTCACCGATCCTGCACGTCTCAAAGGTGTGCCTGCTCAACAATGGAGCATCCTGAATTCCATGGGGATTGAAAACCATGCCGAAATAAATCTAGAGGATAACGACCTGATCATTGATGCAATGATTGGTTACGGGCTTACCGGCAGCCCGCGCGGCGCGACTGCAGAATGGATTATCAAAGCAAATGCATCGGGAAAACCAATACTGGCTTTGGATACCCCTTCAGGATTGGATACAACCACTGGTATCCCTGGAAATCCTTGCCTCCGTGCAGCTGCAACCATGACGCTTGCCCTCCCAAAAACCGGGTTGGTCTCTGAAAAAGCATCTCCATACGTCGGAGAGCTGTACCTGGCAGATATCAGCGTTCCACCGCAGCTATATGAAAAATTAAGTATCGAGATACCAGCAATTTTCATCCATGACACAATAATTAAAATTAGGAAAAATGAGACCGATGTCAAAGAAGTTACCTGATAACCAGATATTGGTTTACAGCACTGTTTGGTGCCCGGATTGTAAGCGCGCCAAGAAATTTTTTGGTGAACAGCGCATTCCCTATGTAAACATCGATATCGAACAAGATGCCGAGGCGATGGCTTATGTCGAAAAAGTTAACCAAGGTAAACGCATCATCCCTACCATTGTTTTTCCCGATGGCTCAATCTTGGTCGAGCCTTCGAACCGAGAGCTTGCGGATAAACTGGGGCTGCAAACCAAAGCGCAGCGTCAGTTCTATGATGTCATTGTGATTGGCGGTGGACCTGCGGGGTTGACAGCCGCATTTTATCTGGCTCGTGAAGGCTTTGATGTGTTGGTGATCGAGAAAGCCGGTTTAGGTGGTCAGGCTGGCATCACCCAGACACTGGATAATTACCCTGGATTTGATGAAGGCGTTTCAGGAATGGAATTCAGTGACCGTCTAGGACGCCAAGCCCTCCGCTTTGGTGTAGAGATTCTTCAGGCGAATGAAGTTATCAACGTCATTCCACAAAGCCCGTATCTTTGTGTGATTACCGCAGATGGGGTTGAATATGGAGCCAGAGCTGCATTGGTGGCTACTGGAGCAAGATATCAGCGTTTGAACATCCCGGGTGAAGATGAATTGATCGGGACTAACATTCATTTTTGTGCTACCTGTGATGGAGCTTTCTATAAAGGTAAGAAGATTTTGGTTGTTGGCGGTGGAAACAGTGGCTTTGAGGAGGGTTTGTTTCTAACTAAATTTGCCAAGCAGGTGGATATTGTAACCCATTTGCCAAAATTGAAATCCAGCCCGATATTGCAAGATAAAGTGACGAGTAAGGCTAATATGTCAGTAACAACCAATCACGCAGTTAAAGAGTTTAAAATAACTGATAGTAGATTGTCGGGAGTAGTTGTCGAGGATCGCTCTAATGGGGATTTGAAAGAATGGCAATATGATGGGGTTTTCGTATTCATCGGTCTTTCACCGAACAGCGATCTGGTGAAAGATCAGATCGAGACTGATCATCTTGGTTTTGTAATTACGGGTAACGATTTAATGTCATCGCTTCCCGGACTCTTTGCAGCCGGAGATGTTCGCCTGGGTTCTACTAAGCAGGCAGCCTCAGCGGTCGGGGAAGGAGCTACGGCTGCCCTGATGATACGAGAGTATTTGAAGGTGGAAGGTTGAATTCACATCTCCCTAAATGTATTAGAGAGTTACGCATTCATGTTCTGATGCCTCAAAGCGCAGTAGAGTCAAGACAATCACCAGGATCCTTTCAATTCCGGTGATTGTCTAATTTTTTCCTTGATTTATAGCTGATTCAATCTTAGTGTTCTGTCAAACCTTACTCGATGATTATAAATTTGCGAGACAGAACACTTTAGGCTTTGTCAAGCAATAAAA
>JACUUU010000018.1 GCA_014859065.1 Anaerolineales bacterium | reverse complement strand
TCTTCCCAATCCATTTGGTGTGCGGGGGATAGATCAGCCCTGTGGCGCAGGTAGATCAGGTAGCTGCTGGTCTCGTCGTTGGCAAGCTGCCTGAACAGCTCGGAATCTACGCTGGGGAACTGCCCTTCAGTAGAAGCGCGCACATATTTCGGATTGTAGCGTGGGTTGGAAAATGGACCAAGCGTTGGATCGACACTGGCGAGGTTGATCATCATGGTCAAGACCAGGAAAAGAGCCAGGCGGCGTAAAGGGTTCGTTTTCATTGGTTTTGCTGCCAGTTATCTCTGAACGGCGCGAAACAGGTGAAGGGTCTGCCGGGGAAGGCTTTCAGACGGTCGCAACCAGGGCTGCCTTCAGCCTGCATTGATTTGTGATTATAGCACTGAAAACCATTAAGGAGTTACATCCATCCCGCTCGATTAGGATGAAAGTAACTGGAAACAAACATGGGGGTATAATACAATTCAAGCAGTTTATTGCGAATAATTTGCAATAAGAAAGGTTCGATATGCGCGAAATGATCGCTCGTCTTCATTCTCAAGGTGGACGGTTGACTTCCCAGCGGCGCCTGATCTTCGAGGTTCTGCAAGAGATGGACAGCCACCCAACCGCTGAAGAAGTGTACGCAATTGTGAACCAACAGGCTCCCAACTTACATCTTTCCACCGTTTACCGCACACTGCGCTGGTTAGAACAGGAGGGATTGGTCAGTACACGCCATTTCCAGGAAAAACGTCGGACAGAACGCTTTGATTCCTCCCATCCGGCTGAGCACCATCATTTCGTCTGCACTGCCTGCCAGCGGGTGATCGAATTCAACAGCCCATACATAGACCATATTAAGGAAGAGTTCACCCTTGACACGGGTGTCAGGGTGGAGCGTGCCTCCATTGAACTGTACGGACTATGCGCTGATTGCCAGGCGCAAAGCAAGGGGGGATTGTGAGCTGTCATACCGGCACACAAACACTAAAAGAAAGCAGATCCAGCCCCGAGGGAAACGGTGCGAATTCAGCCGCGTTAGATAAGCGCCTCACGATTGCCCTGGTGGGGCATCCCAATGTGGGCAAGTCTGTGATGTTTCAACGCCTGACCGGTCAGTTTGTCACTGTGTCGAATTATCCCGGTACCACGGTGGAGATCTCACGCGGCAAAGCGCGCACGATCCCAGATGCGGATGTGGTCGATACACCTGGAGTCATGGCTTTCCCATCCATCACTGAGGACGAGCAGGTGACTGCCCGCTTGTTGTTGGAAGAACCCCTGAAAGCGGTGGTGCAGGTTGGCGATGCCAAGAACCTGCGGCGCACTCTCCTGCTGGCAGTTCAAATCGCCGAGATGGGCTTCCCATATCTCTTAGCTTTGAACATGATGGATGAAGCCAGGGCAAAAGGTGTGGTCATCAACCATCAGATCCTGGCTGAACACCTGGACTGCACGGTGATCCCAACCACAGCGACCCGCGGGCAGGGCTTAGACGAGCTCAGCGCGGCGGTTTCTACGCTGGAAAGGTGCAGTTTCCGCCTGCGCTACCCAGTAGAGGTCGAGGTTGCTGTCACTGAGGTGAGTAAACATCTCCCACCGGCTGAGATCTCTGCCCGGGCGCTGGCTGTGCTGTGGTTGAGCGGTGACCCAGTCAGCCAGGAATGGCTGCAGGGGAAAATGTCTGCGGATGGGTTCGAACAAATTCAAGCGCTGCGCGAAAGCCTGCAGATGAAATTTGTCGATTCCCTGACCGTAGTGATCCAGCACATCCGCCTGGAATATGTGGAGCAGCTCACCTCAGCCGCCGTATCCCATTCCGAAGGAAATGGTGGTGGTTTAACCGCAAAGCTCAGCCGTCTGACGACTCACCCAATCTGGGGAGTGGCTATCCTGGCTGCGGTCTTGTCTGCGGTTTACTGGTTTGTGGGGGTTTTCGGTGCCGGTGTACTGGTGGATTTGCTGGAAGAGAACCTTTTCGGAGAATTGATAAACCCCTGGGTTTCTGCGTTGGTTGCAGATATCATTCCGCTGCAAATCGGGGTGGATTTTTTGGTGGGCGATTATGGGCTGTGGACTATGGGCATCACCTACGCTTTCGCCTTGATCCTGCCCATCGTGGTCACATTTTTCCTGGCGTTTGGCATCATGGAGGACAGTGGATATTTGCCGCGCCTGGCTGCTTTGAGCAACCGCATGTTCAAGTTGATGGGGTTAAATGGCAAAGCGGTATTACCCATGGTGCTGGGATTGGGCTGTGTGACCATGGCAACCCTGACGACCCGCATCCTGGAAAGCAAGCGTGAACGCTTGTTGGTGATCCTGTTGCTGGCATTGGCGGTGCCCTGCTCGGCACAGCTAGGGGTGGTGATGGGTATGTTGGCAGGGATTTCTTTTCAGGCAGCCCTGATTTGGAGCGCGGTCGTGCTGCTGGTGCTGCTGGGGGTGGGCTGGCTGGCGGCGCAGCTGGTGCCGGGAGAACGCACCATGCTGCTGGTTGACCTTCCGCCGCTACGCTGGCCTTTGCCATCCAATGTGCTGGCGAAGACCTTAGCTAGATTGGAATGGTACTTAAAGGAAGTGCTGCCCTTGTTCCTGCTCGGGGCTGCTTTGATGTTCGCCCTGGACAGGACCGGTTTGCTTGCCTGGCTTATCCATGCCGGGGAGCCTTTGATGGTCAACTGGTTGGGGTTGCCCGCAGAGACATCGGCTGCTTTTGTGATGGGCTTTCTACGGCGTGACTTCGGTGCTACTGGCTTGTTCTTGATGGGCTCTCAAGGCTTATTGAGCGGGGTTCAGGTGGTGGTTGCTATGGTGACCATCACGCTCTTTATCCCCTGTGTTGCGACGGTGTTTATGATTGCGCGTGAACGTAGCTGGCAGACCTCATTGGCAATGATTCTGGTGGTCATCCCATTGGCTTTCCTGGTTGGTGGGTTGCTCAGCCGCCTCTTGATGGTCCTGGGGTGGAGTTTATGAACAGCGGGAATATCACCTGCGCGCTGTGTGGGCATGTTTTTGATCCCCAGGAGCATGCCAGCTGCCCGGCGTGCCCTCTGCAAAGCGCTTGCTCCAGTGTATGCTGCCCGCAGTGTGGTTACCAGACGGTCAATGAGGATAAATCTGCGCTGTTAAACCTGATCGGCAAATTGAGGGCAAAAACCACCAAAATAAATTCAGGCAATGGATTGACGGATGAAAAGACCTAAATTCGGCTTGCATTTCGGCGGACGAAGGCGTAAACGTCGGCGTGGAAAGTGCCCGACATGCAACGGATCGTCAATTGAGATGACGTTAAAAGACGTTCCGGTGGGCTGCCGGGCACGCGTGGTGGGCTTCTGCCCGGGGTTAGCAGCCGAGCGCCTGGCTTACTTACAGGCTTATGGGCTTGCGCCTGGGTATTGGGTGCGTGTGCTGCAGCACAGCCCGGTTACAGTCATAGAAGTGGAGCACACCGAGCTGGCTCTGGAGAGCGAGCTGGCTTGTGAGGTGCTGGTGATGGAGGATGGGGGTAATTAATAACAACACTTTTTAGAAACCTGTATCTCGTGCTTTGTCCAGGCTGAAAATTCATTTCCAAGCAAATCAAAATGATGCCTGGACAAAGGCTTAAGTGTTCCGCCTAAGACGTTCCAAATTATAGAAGCATGTTTGCTGGAACACAGGCTATCAGTTGGCAGGAATCGGCCAGCAGTAAATAGAACAATCACTAATTCTGGTGAAAAGCAACTAATGTTGCGTTTTAATCCAGGACACCCCCCATAGAGACTAATATTGTACAAGTTTTATAAGAAAACTGAAAGGAAATTTTCCTTGACAAAGGTTACTGGATAATTACAATCAAATATGTAATATTAATATGAGGGTGCGGAGGTGCCTGGCTTGATTTATTGGATGCTTGAAGCCTGGTGACTAAACCACAACCGACCGCAAAAGCCCTCATCCCAGCCTATCTAATTCGATCCTAAAGGGAGCTGCGGATGGTGGAGAACAAGGAGTAAATCAGGATTATCTTTGATAGATTCAGTTTCTCAGCGGACCGGTTAACCCTTGATGAGTTATTTTACCCAGCAACTGAGTTAAAAAAAACACCATTACTGTGTGATAGGAGGTAAATAGGACATCAAAAACAATCTAAATAAAAGGTAGCTGCACGGATCAACTAATCACAAGAAAATTATTAAAAATACTAACAATTCAACAACATGGAGGATTTACACAATGAAAAAATTAGGACTGCTTTTGGTTCTGGCATTGATGGTGGTAAGCGTAGGCACTGCTATCGCTGACACCCCTACAGAAGTCCCACTCAATCCTAGCCACGTCGGTGCTACCAATCCAGGTTTCGGGGTAGGTGAGTGCCCGACACCTCCCGAAGGACAAGAGGGCTGGTGGGGGTGGCATTTCCTCATGCCCGCAAACAATAATTTCACCTCACTCACAGTAACCTTTGAATCGGCTGGCACGTTTTCTGCGGATCCGTTCCCTGGTGGTGTATTCGTAGCACATCCCGACAACAGCCATGCTTATATCTGGACTCCGACACCCGACACACTTCTTAGTGGATCTGCCACAAGTGACGGAGAAAACACATTTTTTAATTTGAGTCATGTTTGCCCTGGTGAGTTTGATAATGAGGAACTGACTGTCTCGAAGACAGCCGACACCTCCTACATCCGCACCCACGATTGGGGCATCGATAAGTCCGTGGATCCGAAGGTGCTCTACCTCTACACAGATGGCAGTGGTGACACTACCGTCGAATGGACTGTGACTGTGACCTACCTGGGCTTTGAAGACAGCGATTTCAGTATCTCCGGTGAGATCACCATCGAAAATAACGGTAATCTGGATGCGGTTATCACAGCGGTCGATGACGTGCTGGCTGGAGATGCGATTGCCGTTGACTGCGGAGTGACTTTCCCCTACACCCTTGAAGTGGGCGAGACCTTGATCTGCTCTTATGATGAAGATGGTTACGTTGAAGGTTTCAACGAAGTGACAGTCACCACTGAGAGGGATGAGTATTTTGCGGATGCCGAGATTATTTGGGGTGAGCCAGCAGAAGAGCTCTATGCCACTGTCGGGGCGTATGACGACAGCGATTTGTTCGGATTAGTGACATTAGGCACTTTGGATGCCGCTGATTTCGCGCCTGGTGATACTATACCTTTCACCTACAATAAGCACTTCGCTTATGCGGACTTCGCTGAGTGCGGTTACTTTGAGTATAACAACACAGCAAAAGTCATCTATAACTTTGGCAAAGCAGGTCAGGTAGTGCTCGGTCGCGCGGATGAAAAACTGATCGTCCACGTGCAGTGCCTGATCTTCGATGGTCAGACTGCCTGGGCAGCCAATGGAAGCGTGCCGGGTGAACTGCGTTACACAGAGCGCGGCAACTGGGCTACCTACGTAGAATTCTTTGGTGAGGCGAAAACTACCACGTTATTCGCCGGACAGCACATGGAGGCTGGCAGCGTATCCTTCACTCCGGTTAACGGCGATGTAGAGATCACCGTCTCCCTGACCGAGGATTGGGAGTTCGAGGCTGTATCTGAGAATCTGAAAGTCCAGGATTACGCCGATGCTCCCAGCGGTAATCCCTCTCCCGGTCAATTCGATCACAAGAAGACCTGCGCCGAGGCAGAAAGCTCCTGCACGATCAGTGTGCCCTTCAACAACTTCTACGGCGTGCATGTGGAAGTCGGTAAGTGGGTGCCCGACCCTAACTTTGGCCCGTAAGTTGTTTGCTGATTTGGACGCCGTTTGTTGCTAGTTGCAACGCTCCTTCAATATTGGCGCCGAAAGAAATGTCCAATGCCCCCTCCTGTGTTTTGGGAGGGGGTGTTGGTTTTTTCGGGTATGAATTCGTGGCGGCTGAATGTCAATGGCGACTGAAGTCGCGGCTACGAAATGCATATGTCCCCCTGCGGGGACTAGGATAATAATATTAGCCTGCGCAGGCAGGCTTCGTGCCCTTGGTTGCTGTGGTTTCAACCGCCGGTTTTAGCTTCTCAAACTCAGGTTAATGGTGATTGAAGGTCACTGGCGACTGAAGTCGCGGCTACGAAATGCATATGTCCCCCTGCGGGGGCTGAGAATAAATTATTAGCCTGCGCAGGCAGGCTTCGTGCCCTTGGTTGCTGTGGTTTCAACCGCCGGTTTTAGCTTCTCAAACTCAGGTTAATGGTGATTGAAGGTCACTGGCGACTGAAGTCGCGGCTACGAAATGCATATGTCCCCCTGCGGGGGCTGAGAATAAATTATTAGCCTGCGCAGGCAGGCTTCGTGCCCTTGGTTGCTGTGGTTTCAACTCCCAGATATCAACCCCCCATTATTAACCTTTTATAAAATCTCAAGTTCACCTCAAGCCTTGAAGCATTGTAACTAGATCAATATGATAAAATATAGGCAATTCGCTGCCTTAATAATACTTCTCACACCTGACAGCTGGGTGACGATCCTGACGCAATCAAGCCTCCGCTGAAGCCGGATTAGTTCTCCAGAGATACTGTCAGCAGGGATACAGGCAGCGATATATTTGAAAAAAATTAATTGAGGTGACAGATATGTCAACAAATAGAACTGCTAAACAATCAATTTCCTTCTCTGATCCTCCCATCGTTCAGGCTATGTTTTCCAAGGCCTCCTGGGCATGGGTGTGGCTGGCAGTCCGTTTTTACCTGGGCTACGCCTGGTTTACCTCCGGGTTTGGCAAGCTCGACAACCCCGCCTGGATGCAAACCGGCAGTGCCTTACAGGGCTTTTGGGAGCGAGCAGTAATGGTACCCGATGCGCCTGCCCGGCCAGCCATCGCCTTTGACTGGTACCGCACTTTCATCCAATTCCTGTTAGATGGCGGTCATTACACCTGGTTTGCGCCGTTGGTATCTATCGGTGAGTTGTTGGTAGGGGTTGCCCTGATCTTAGGCGCATTCACCGGTATCGCCGCTTTCTTCGGCGGTTTCATGAATTGGAACTTCATGATGGCCGGGGCAGCCAGCACAAACCCCCTGCTGTTCACAATTTCCATCCTGCTGATCCTGGCATGGAAAAACGCCGGTTGGTTTGGTTTCGACCGCTTTTTGCTGCCCTTGTTAGGCACACCTTGGCGACCTGGACGCATATTCAGCCCGGAGAAAGAACGCAAAAGAAGCGACCCGGAGTCGATCAATGGTGAGGCTTAGATTGTTGCTTGAATGCGACCACAAAAAAAAAGATTGAGCAATTTAAGACCGGGAATATGATTAAGGGGCTGACCATAAAGGCAGCCCTATTATCATTAAAAAGAGAAAATATCCTCCCATCAGTTCTTTCGAAAAAAATTTTCACGAAAAAAAATTGCGACTATAGAGCCGCAACCTTTGTAATTTTATTAGCCACACAGAGAATACCTCACTCTGTTTATCCCTTTTCACTCCCCCTTTAATCGAGTTGGGTTATAATGAAACTTGAAGACTAGGTTTCCATACCTGACGAGATCATGTTTGGTCACGAAATCTGCGGGAACGGATTCCTGTCCTGCCCAAGCCATTTATTCATCGTAAAAACGACGGGAATAAAATCTATCACATAAGCATCAACATGGGGTAGGGAGCTTATGGAATAGATCTGGTGAAAATATCTATAAAGGGGTGATGATGTTTGATAAGATCCTGGTTCCATTAGACGGATCCCCTCTGGCTGAGACAGTTCTGCCACATGTTGTTGCACTGGCCCGGATTTATGATGCACACCTTCACTTACTGCGAGTTCTTGATCCCCAAGGAGATCCTAACCTTCTGGGTTCCAGTGATCCTTTGGAATGGCAAATTATCAAAGCAGAAGCAAATAACTACTTAAAAAGCATCACCGAACGTTTGCAAGAGATAGACCTGCATCCTGAATTCCACGTCATGGAAGGCAGTGCAGCTGAATCTGTCCTAGAATTTAGCACTGACCGAGATATAAATCTAATCGTACTTAGCAGTCACGGACAGAGTGGCATCAGTGGTTGGAACGTTAGCAGTGTTGTCCAGAAGATTATTCTGCGAGCCCGCACTTCGATCATGATCGTACGCGCCTACCATCCTTCCCAGGGTGAGATTTACGACCTTCACTACCGCCGTATCCTGGCGCCTCTAGATGGTTCGCATCGAGCTGAAGCTGTCTTGCCTATTGTCGATAAATTAGCCTGTGGGCAGGAGGCTGAGTTAATCGTCTATCATGTTGTCCGCAAACCAGAGATGCCTCGCCGTATCCACCTTAGCCAAGAGGATATCGAGCTGGCTGAAAAGGTCACAGAACGCAACCGCATCGAAGCTGCTCGTTACCTCGAGCAGGTAAAATCCCGTGTGGATGCCAAAACCGAAACTCGTTTGGTCGTTGATGAAAAGGTTATCGCTCCACTGCATGAACAGATTGAACAAGAACAGGTCGATCTGGTAGTGCTCTCTGCACATGGTTATTCTGGCGGGACGAAGTGGCCATATGGGAGCACTGCCATCAGTTTCATTGCTTTTGGAACCACACCATTGTTGATCTATCAAGATTTAGGCAAAGACGAGATGGAAGGAACGCTGGTTGAAGCAATTGCCAGAGACGCCGGCTCACGCTGACCTATGGATCAAAGCTCACAAGAAAACAAATCCACCCAATCCGAAAATAAAACCTCCCAAATCCCCCACCAACCTGATTTAGAGCAACTTGCTGTAAATCTGGCTGGTGACCATAAAATTTCCCACCAATTGGATAAGAAACCCTGGTTGACCGTCCTCTTGGATACCTATAAGGTCCTGTTAGATGGTTCATACCAATACTTTCGCACTTCCTCTGAGAAAGACCTGGCTCTATCTTATGCAGCCGAATGGATTCTGGACAACCATTTTGTAATCTTGCAGACGCTGCGCCAGATTAGTGAAGATTTGCCTTCCGGTTATTACCTGCAGCTTCCCAAATTGGTAAATGGTCCACTAGCAGGGTACCCGCGTGTTTATTCCCTAGCCTGTCAGATTATCCTTTCTTCACGAGCCCACCTGGAAATGGAAGATATCTTTCGTGTCGTCATGGCTTACCAATCGCTGGTTCCTTTGACAATGGGAGAAATCTGGGCTCTACCCATAATGCTGCGTTTTGGTCTGATCGAAAGTCTGGTCCTGGCTTCTGGACGGATTACTGGAACCTGGAAGGGTGACGACCATCCCCTGCCATTAGTGGACTTATCCGATAGAATTTCAGACGACGAGGTGATTGGTGCAGCGATTGTCAGCCTGCGCACCCTGGCTGTGCAAGACTGGGAGGAGTTCTTCGAATCTCTCAGTCTGGTTGACCGTATTTTTTCACAAGACCCCGCTGGTGTTTATAAAAAGATGGATTTTCAGACACGGGATAGATATCGTAAGGTCGTTGAGGATCTAGCCCAGGGTTCAATCAATCAGAAACCACAGTCTCAGGAGGCTGGATTTCAAGAGTTAGAGGTGGCCAGGGCCACTATCCAGCTAGCGAAGGCAAGCCTTCAAGAAGTTAGGAGCACACCGGAGCAGATCACTGGTAATTCAAACGGGAAATCTGCTCAGGACCAAGATATCCCCTGTTCCGGGTTTATAGCCCCTCGCCAATCGCACATAGGCTACTACCTGGTTGATCGTGGGCTGACTGACCTGGAAAGAACCATTGGATACCGACCTGTCTGGTATAAAAAGGTCGAACGCTGGATCTTATCACGTCCAACTTTCCTTTACCTGGGAAGTATTAGCCTGCTATCAATTCTTGTCTGGCTTTCCCTGATCTGGTACAGCAGGATTGTTGGTGCGACTCAGATTCAAACGATTGTTATTGGTGCGCTTCTGTTAATTCCGGCGTTGACTATCTCCACCAGCTTGACAAACTGGTTGATAACCAAACGAGTAAAGCCACGTCAGCTTCCAAAAATGGATTTCGAGAATGGTATACCTGAACATTGCGCAACCATGGTGGTCATACCTACTCTTCTGTCTAGCCTGGAAGATGTCAAAACTCTTCTTCACCAGTTGAAGCTGCATTATTTGCGCAACCAGGACGAAAACATCTTTTTTGGTCTCCTGACCGATTTCAATGATGCGCCTCAAAAAGATATGCCTGATGATGACCAGTTGCTTATCGCAACTCAAAAAGGAATCGACGAATTGAATCGCACCTACACAGATAGATCCGTGTCACCCTTCTATCTATTCCACCGGGAACGGCGCTGGAACCCACGGGAGGAACGTTGGATGGGTTGGGAGCGAAAGCGCGGAAAATTACACGAATTCAATTGTTTTTTACTTAATAGGGAGGATACCTCCATTACCGTTAAGATGGGTGACCTGGAAAATCTACCTCCGATTAAGTATGTGATTACCCTGGATACCGACACACTATTACCTATGGATAGCGCCCGACGGTTAATTGGTACATTTGCCCACCCACTCAATCAGGCTGAGTTCGATCCTACCAGTGGTGCAGTAGTAGCTGGCTATACTGTATTGCAGCCACGTACCGAAATTCATCCTGTCAGTGCTAATCGTTCCCTCTTTACTCGGGTTTTCTCTGGAGACACTGGCCTGGATCTGTACACACTGGCTGTGTCTGATGTTTATCAAGATTTGTTCGGGGAGGGTATATATGTCGGGAAAGGTATTTATGATGTTGATGCCTTCGAACGCAGCTTGAAAGGCGTAGTACCCGAGAACGCAATCCTCAGTCACGACCTGTTCGAAGGTATCCACGGTCGGGTTGGCCTGGTAACAGATATCGTTTTAATCGAGCATTACCCTCCGAATTACTTCGTTCAAGTTCAGCGTACTCATCGCTGGGTGCGCGGCGATTGGCAGTTATTGCCCTGGCTGCCTCCCAGGGTACCATCAAACAGTGGGAATATGATGCCCAATCGCCTATCTCTAATCGATCGTTGGAAAATACTGGACAATTTACGTCGTAGTCTGGAGGCACCGGCTTTGTTTCTCTTGATCATCGTTGGGTGGTTATGGCTTCCAGCTTCTACTGTTTGGATGCTGGTTAGTGTGGCAGCGCTGGGGATCTCTTTTTTCACCACTGTTCTCGATGCCATTATTCAAGTGATCCAAAGAGACTCTTTAGGCCGAAGGTTGCATTCACTGAAGGATAGTGCTCTACGCTGGTTGCTGGCAGTAGTGTTCCTGCCGTATGAGGCATTAATAATGCTCGATGCGATCGCCACCTCCTTTTATCGCCTGATAATCACCAAAAAGCATTTACTACGTTGGACAACCGCGGCCCAATCAAGCTACCTTTTTCGTGAGAGGCTGAGAGATCGATTAACCCGGAGAGAAATGCTGTTTGCCTTCATCCTGACAGCTGGGTTGGCTTTACTTATCTGGTTGAATAACCCCGCTGAATTGTTGGTCGCCAGCCCTCTGCTCTTGGCTTGGTTTATTTCTCCTGAGATCGCCTATCTGATCAGTCAGCCTATTCAGCAAAAACCTTCGCCTCTTACTCTGCAGCAACGCCGCCGGCTGCGAAACCTGGCCCGGCGTACCTGGATGTATTTCGAGAGATTCGTTGGACCTGAAGATCATTGGTTGGCGCCTGACCATTACCAGGAGTCTCCCCTGGGGACTGTTGCTCACCGCACTTCTCCTACCAACTTTGGTTTGGCATTGCTCTCCACTCTGGCAGCTTTCGACCTGGGTTATGTGGGTACGCTAGACCTGGTAGCCCGCCTGCGTAATATCTTAGATAATATGAGTGGTTTGGAGCGCTACCGAGGCCATTTTTTGAATTGGTACGATACCCGCACTCTGGATCCATTACCCCCGCGCTATGTTTCCACAGTCGACAGCGGTAACCTGGCAGCCTGTCTCGTCATATTGAGTGTTGGCTGCCGGCAAATGCTAACTCAACCCGTATTTCGTTGGGAAACCTGGGTTGGCTTGATCGATCTGACCAACTTATTACAAGATTTATTGAACGACCTGATTGAGACCGATGCTCGTGAGTCAGCTACCAGTTTGCATGATTATCTCGAACAGACCATCCATAAAGTCTTGGCTGTCAGAGACAAGCCCAATGCCTGGCCTTCTTTGCTGGAGCAGATGTTAGTGGAGATAATGCCTGAGATAGAAAAACGATTGCTTAGGTTGGTCGAAAACTTTAGTCAGGTAATGAAACCCACTCATTTAGAGCAGCTACGTGTCTTTACCAAGCGTTTGCGCTATCACCGAAACAATACCATCCGTGAAGTGAAGATGCTGCTGCCCTGGTTGTTTAGCATAAATATGGAAGTGGATGCTCTTTTCTCAAAATTGTCTCAAGCTGAAATTGTAGGTGAGAAAATTCAACATGCCTGGAAGAGAGTCTCGGATAGCTTCCCGACCGATGCGAAACTCAATGATATCAGGACTGTTTGTAATAGCATAAAGAAAGAAGTATCTGTTTTACGAGATTTGCTCGCTGAGCCAACCTCACAAAAATACTTGCCACCAGATTTGGTATTGGAAGCACGCGGATGGATTGATCAATTCGATCAGGATCTTGAATCAGCCAATCTGGCTGCCCGATTATTTGATATAGGTTTCCAAGAGCTACATCAATTGGCTGATCAATTCGTCGATGAGATGGATTTTGGTTTCTTATTCCACCCAACCCGTCAGGTTTTCCATATTGGTTACAATGTCACCCTTGAAAAGCACGACAATAACTTCTATGATCTCCTGGCATCTGAAGCCCGCATTGCCAGTATTATCGCCATTGCCAAAGGAGATATCCCCCAAAATCACTGGTTACATCTTGCCCGGCCTTTCACTCAGGTGGACGGTACTGCTGTGCTGCTCTCCTGGAGCGCAACCATGTTTGAATATCTGATGCCATTGCTGTTTCAGCGGAGTATCGAAGGTACTCTTTTACACCAGTCTTCCCTGGCTGCCATTCAGCACCAATATGAATATGGGGCAAAAAGGAACCTGCCTTGGGGAATTTCTGAGTCTGGTTACTTCCATTTTGACTCAAACCAATTCTATCAATACCGTGCTTTTGGTGTCCCGGGGTTAGGGTACAAACGCGGGTTGGGAGAAGACTTGGTTATATCACCCTATGCTTCTATCCTGGCGCTTCCATTCCGACCCCAGATCGTATCAGATAACATCGAACACCTGGCAACTTACGGCATGATCGGGACGTATGGCCTCTATGAGGCAATTGACTTCACTGCAGCGCGCATGCCCCTTGGCGAAAAATATCGCATTGTCCACTCGTATATGGTTCATCACCAGGGAATGATTATGCTGGCAATGGTCAACTACTTTAAAGACAGCATCATGGTGCGCCGTTTTCACGAAGACGCTCGCATCCAAAGTGTTGATCTACTCCTTCAGGAATTGACGCCTGGTGATGTGCCCTTAGAATTCCCCCACACAGAAGAAGGCCTTGTAGTCCGCCCAGCCAAACCTAAAGTGGTCACCGAGCCCTGGCAGGTGCCATGGCAAACTGCACAACCGCGAGCTAATTTCCTTTCCAACGGGCGCCTGGGTGTCATGATTACCAATACAGGTGGTGGTTGCCTCACCTGGAATAACATCGACCTGACACGTTGGCGAGCAGACACAACCTTGAACGATTGGGGGAGCTGGGTTTACATACAAGATATGGATCAACTCACGGCTGGTATCCCAAAGCTCTGGTCATCAACAATCCAACCAGTTGGAGTTTTTCCTGATCATCAGGATATTCATTTTGACGCCCATATGGTCCAATTCCACCGCAGGGACAGGTCCATCTCAATATCAACAGAAGTGACTGTTTCTCCAGACACCGATGTTGAGATCCGGCAGATCACACTCACCAACTACAGCCATCGCCCCAGGCGATTACGGTTGACCAGCTATGCCGAAGTTATCTTGTCAGATCAAGCTGCAGATGAGCGACACCCCATGTTCAACCGGCTCTTCATCGAAAGCGAATGGGTGCCAGAGCTTAATACCTTAATTTTCCGTCGCCGTCCTCGCCAAAATGATGATGATCCAGTGTATCTGGCACACTCCCTGGTGGTACCTGCCGGCGTGGTGGTCACTGCTGCCTTTGAAAGCGACCGGGGGCAATTTATCGGTCGAGGAAGAACAACCCGGGCGCCTAAGGCGTTAACTGGTCGAGAAAATCTAGATTCTACACCCTGGTTGTCAGGGACAACTGGCTCAACACTCGATCCAATTATGGCTATTGGACAGGAAGTAACCCTGGAGCCTTACGGGTTTGCCCAGATTGCTTACCTCACCATTGCTGGTAGAAGCCGCCAAACAGTCTTTGAAATAAGTGAACGGTTCAAGTCCTGGCGCCAGGTTGATAAAGCTTTTAACCAGTCCCGCATGAATGCGGAGGTTGAATTAAGACAGTTGGGTGTTAAGGCTGAACAATTACGCTCATTCCAGGATTTGCTCTCCGTGCTTCTTTACCCGCATGGAGCACTGCGTGTTACCTCAGAAACACTGGCAACTAATCGAAAATCTCAACCTGATTTATGGGGTTACGGCATCTCTGGTGATTATCCTCTCCTGCTGCTGAAAGTTCACCAGGTAGAAGAATTACCACTTGCCCAGGAACTATTTCAAGCTTTCGCCTTCTGGCGCAGGCGAGGTCTAAAGGTTGACCTGGTTATCCTAAACATGCAAGGCAGCGATTATGGCCAGGCGCTTTCCAGCCAGATACACAGGCTGATGTCGCGCTTAAAAGTTGATCGTTGGCTGCAGCACCGGGGAGGCATCTATTTGTTGCATATCGATCAATTAGACGATGAAAGCCTGATTTTGCTGGAAACTGTTTCCCGAGCGACCTTGGATGGCGGAAGTGGCTTGCTGAAAGACCAGTTAAAGAGTCTGGATATGATGCCTCAACGGCTGCCTCACTTCATTCCCTCACCACCTCAAGAAATTGACCAGCTAGAGATCCCACCTGTCGTCCAACCTGATAACCTGTTGTTTTATAATGGATTGGGTGGTTTTAGCCCTGATGGCCGCGAATACCAAATTTATCTGCAACCTGGGCAAAACACTCCAGCTCCCTGGATCAATGTGATAGCTAACCCAGTCTTCGGTTTCCTGGTATCAGAATCAGGAAGTGGTTATACATGGGCGAAAAACAGCGGGGAGAACCGGTTAACACCCTGGAGTAATGATCCTGTATCTGACAAATCTGGGGAGGTTCTTTATCTGAGAGACGAGGAAACCTCAGAAGTCTGGACACCTACACCTTTACCATCTGGCGCCAGGGTGCCGTACTTGGTTAGCCATGCGGCAGGTTATTCGACTTTCGAGCATAACAGTTTCGGACTACGCCAACATTTACGCCTGTTCTGCGCGCCTGATGAGCCAATTAAGATCATCCAACTTCGCTTGGAGAACCTGTCAAATCGCCCACGACGCCTAACTGCAACCTACTATGCTGAGTGGGTTCTAGGCTCATCATGGGAAGCCAGCCAACAATATATAATCCCTGAATTCAACCAGGAACTCCAGGCAATCCTGGTCATAAATCCCTACAACCAGGAATTTGGAGAACGGGTTGCTTTTCTCTCAGCCAGTAAAGATTTGCATGGCCTGACTGCCGATCGGAATGAATTCCTTGGTAGTTTGGGTGATTATGGGCATCCTGCGGCGCTGCGCCGGATTGGTCTGGCAAGTACAGTGCATGCAGGCCTCGATCCTTGCGCAGCGGTGCAGCTGCATATTGACCTGGAACCAGGAGCCGTGGAGGAGATTTATTTCCTTCTGGGACAGGCTGAAAACCATGAGAGTGCAAATGATTTGATCAGAGCTTACAAAGAGCCCGAAAATGTGGCGGCAGCCTTTCAAGCCTCAAACCAATTCTGGGATGATATTTTAGGTGCAGTCCAGGTTTCAACCCCCGAACCGGCTATGGATTTGCTCATAAACCGATGGCTGCTTTACCAATCCCTTTCGTGCCGTATCTGGGGACGTTCCGCCTTTTACCAATCCAGTGGAGCGTATGGTTTTCGAGACCAGCTTCAGGATGTTATGAGTCTTATCCATGCTCGTCCGGAACTTGCCCGCGAACACCTGCTCCGTTCGGCGCGCCACCAGTTTGAGGAAGGTGATGTCCTGCATTGGTGGCATCCACCTTCTGGGCGCGGTGTCCGCACCCGTTACTCTGATGACCTCTTATGGTTACCTTATACCACCATGCATTACGTCGATGCGACCGATGATCAAAGTGTGCTTTCTGAACAGGTGCCTTTTCTAAAAGGTGCATCTCTGGAACCCGAAGAGAAAGAACGCTATGGCTTATTTTCTTCAACCTCTAAGTCTTTCACCCTATACGAACACTGTCGCCGGGCGTTACTAAAAGGGATTACTTCAGGAGATCGGGATCTTCCACTTATGTCCGGAGGAGACTGGAACGATGGTATGAATCGTGTCGGCGCTGGTGGCCTTGGTGAATCGGTTTGGTTGGGTTGGTTCTCCTATGACATTCTTAATCGGTTTGCCGATTTCAGCTTGCGTTTGGATGATCCCGACTCTGCCCATTTGTTCAGAGACCAGGCTAGGCGCTTGCAGCAGGCTTTAGAACAGCACACCTGGGATGGTCAATGGTACTTACGGGCGTTTTTCGATGATGGCACCCCTTTAGGCTCTGCCAGCAGTCTGGAGTGCCAGATCGATTCTCTTTCTCAATCCTGGGCAGTCCTCTCACAGGCCGGACATCCTGAAAGAGTTGAACAGGCCATGGAGTCTGTCTACGAGCATTTGGTCTTATCTGATGAGGGGTTAATATTACTTTTTACACCACCTTTCGATAAGACACCTTTGGACCCAGGCTATATCAAAGGATACCCACCAGGCATACGGGAAAATGGTGGCCAGTACACTCATGCTGCTTTGTGGGTCATCTGGGCATATACCCAGATGGGCAAAGGTGATATTGCTGAAGAACTATTCCGATTGATCAATCCAATTTACCACGCAGATACCCCACAGAAAATGCAACACTATCGGGTAGAACCTTACGTAATAGCAGCAGATGTGTATGGCTATCCGCCGCATACTGGAAGGGGTGGTTGGACCTGGTATACCGGATCCAGTGGATGGATGTATCGTTTAGGGATCGAGGCGATTCTGGGTCTCCATCGTGAAGGCAATGTCTTGGTGATAGATCCATGTATCCCCTCAAAATGGAAGGGGTTCAGTGTTTCTTACCGCTATCAGGGAAGTGTATATCGCATCAAGGTCGAAAACTTGCAGGGAGTAACTCGTGGGGTGAGCGAAGTCCGCTTGAATGGCGAAGTAGTATCCGACAAACGTCTCCCTTTGCTACCCGATGCAGGTCAACAGGATGTGTTGGTTATTATGGGTGAAGTTCCTTGATTTATGTTTTCTCGTTCAGAAAGGGTTCGATCAGTTGATATGTTGGATTAGAGAGGCTGAAAACCAACCAGGAAAGTAAAGGGGCTGTCTAAACTTCAGACAGCCTCTTTTCGCTATTACCTGTTCGCCAGGCTGAGTTGCTCGCTTAAGCCTTGATCCGTTCCCCTTTAGCATCCCATAATGGTTCTTTTTCGACTACTGCGCCTACCCTTTCACCGAAGACGTCCACTTGCAGCTGGGTGCCAACCTTAGCGTATTCGATTGGCAGGTAAGCGTATGCGATGGATTTTCCTACCGAATAGCCATACCCGCCTGAAACCACCCAACTGATGATCTCTTTCCCATCGGCGCTGCGCACCGGTTCTTTACCCAACACGATGGTGCGCAAGTCCGCTAACGATAGGCAGCATAATTTCTGCTTCAAGCCGGCCTCTTTTTGTTTTAGTAGTGCTTCCCGACCGATGAAATCCTGTTTGGCAAGCCGCACCGCAAAGCCCAAGCCAGCCTCGAAGGGGGTGTAATCAGGGGTGATCTCTCCGCTCCAATAGCGGTAGCCTTTTTCCAGACGCAGGGTATCGATCGCCCGGTAACCAGCAGCTACTAAACCGTGTGTGCGTCCGGCTTCCCATAGGGTGTCCCACAACTGCAGGCCATACTCCATGGGACAGTAAAATTCCCAACCCAGCTCACCTACATAGGTAACCCTCAAAGCCAGGACGGGCACATTGCCAACCGTCATGCGTTTGCTGGTCATATAGGGGAATCCCTGGTTGGAGATATCATCCTTGGTGACCTGCTGCAGGATATTCCTGGCTTTTGGCCCCCACAACCCCAGACAGCAATAGGCAGAGGTGACATCGTCGATGGAAACCGAGCCGTCCTCGGGCATGTTGAGCCGCAACCAGGAGAGGTCGTGTTGCCCAAAGGAGGTGCCGGTGATGATGAAGAAGCGCTGCTCGTCCAGGCGGGTGACGGTGAAGTCGCATTCGATCCCCCCGCGCGGGTTGAGGCATTGGGTATATACCACTGACCCGCTGGGCTGGTCGATGTCATTGGCACACACGCGTTGTAAGAATGCCAGCGCACCATGCCCTCGCACTTCGAATTTATTAAAGGAGGTCTCATCGAACAAGCCGGCGTTCTGGCGGGTTTGCAAATGCTCGTAGCCAATGGCGCGAGACCAGTTGTAGTGCGCCCATCCCTTGGGTTCGTGACCGTGCTTGGCTTTCTCTTCGTAGATCTTGAACCAGTTCGGCCGTTCCCAACCTGTCTTCTCGCCGAAGTGACAGCCCAGGTCCTTGAGTCGCTGGTAGGTGGGCGAAAGGCGTAAGCCCCGCCTCGAAAGGCGTTCTTCGTGGGGGAAGTGGATATCGTAATACTTGGAATAGGTCTCGATTGTGCGCGCTACGATGTAGTCCTGGCTTTTGTAGTTTGTGCCAAAACGGCGCACATCTAACGCCCACACATCCCATTCAGGGTGCCCGTCCACGATCCATTCCGCCATGACTTTGCCGATGCCACCCGCGCCCGCCAAGCCATGGGCGCAGAATGCACAGGCAACCCAGAAGCCCTTAACCGCAGTAGGACCTAACAGGAACTCCCCATCCGGGGTGAAGCCTTCCGGACCGTTGAGCAGCTGGATGATCTCTGCCGACTCAAGCGCCGGCACGCGGTGGATCGAGTTTTCCATCAGGGGTGCAAAGCGATCCCAGTCAGGGTTCAAGAGCTTGTACTTGAAGTCGCGGGGGATGCCATCCAATCCGAAGGGGGCTGGGTCGCGCTCGTAGCCGCCGGTGGTGATGCCACCTACCTCTTCCCGCCAGTAAACCAACAGGTCTGGATCTCTCAGGGTGGGGAAGTCGTGGCGTACGCCTTCGATGGGCTTGGTGACGATGTAGAGGTGTGCCATTGGCACAACCGGTAGAGACAAACCCACCATCTTGCCCACCTCGGCGCCCCACTGCCCGCTGGCGTTTATCACGATCTCGGTCTTGATTGTCCCTCGATCGGTTACCACCTCATCCACCTGACCTTTCTTCAAATTTATCCCGATCACGTTGGTCTCTTCGTGGATTTGGGCGCCACGCTCTTTGGCTCCCTTTACCAGGGCAACGGTCAAGCCGGTGGGGTCAATGACGCCATCGTTAGGCGTATAAGCCGCGCCCACAACGCCGTCGATGGTCATCAATGGGAACATTTTTTGAGCTTCTTGGGGTGAAATCAGTTCCATGGGGATACCGAATGAACGCGCCATTCCTACCAGGCGTTTCAGTTCCTGCATGCGCTCTGGGGAAGATGCCAGGCGCACCCCGCCCACTTCTCGCCAACCAGTATCCTGACCGGTCTCGTCTTTCAATCGCCGGTATAGGTCGGTGCTGTAATACATCATGCGCGTCAGGTTGACGTCTGACCTTAATTGACCAACCAAACCGGCTGAATGCCAGGTCGAACCGCTGGTCAACTCGTGGCGTTCCAGCACTACCACGTCTTTCCAACCCAACTGCGTCAGGTGGTAGGCAATGCTGGCTCCACCAACGCCGCCTCCGATGATGACGACCTGTGCTTGAGAGGGAAGATCTGCCATATTTTCAATTCTCCTGTTAGATTTGCCAGACAGAACCTGGTCTGGCCATTTGAGCTACAATGTCAAAAGATGAGATAACCCCGAGCGGCATTGCTTCCGGCTTATCGGGGTCGATAACGATTAAACGGTGATGATGTTGTTCGATCATCTTGTCAGCCGCCTCGCGCAGCGTGGCTGATTTATGGATGGTGAGTGCCGCGTGCATGATTTCAGAGACGGTGGCTTCGCAGTTTGCACCTTCCTCACAGTACCCCAATAAATCGATGCCGCTGAATACCCCCAACAGCTTGCCGTTAGCATCTAGAACGATTACTGAGCGCCAACCGGTCAGGGTCATCGTCTTGGCTGCTGACCAAACAGGGGTTGTCTCACGACAGACGAGCATTACGTTGGACATCACATCCGCCACAGTCTCGCGCTTCAAAGGTATTTGCTTTGCCAGGTCTGCGATGAAATCGGATACAGAAATAATACCAACTGGCTCGCCATTTTCAGTTACCAGCAAGCGGCGGATGATGCGCTGGCGCATGCGATCGGCAGCCTCTTTAGCTGGGGCATCCGCATCGATCGTATCGATGGGGGTTGACATCAAATCTCCGGCGGTTAGCGAGCGCATCACACCTAAACTTTCGGGATCCGCCGAGAGCCACTCGCCTGCCAACAGGTCGTAATCGGTGATAATGCCAGTTGCACTCCCGTTCTCATCCTCGACGATTAAAGCATGCACATGATACTGCGCCAGAAATACCGCTACTTGTCCCAATGAAGTGCTCTCTTTACAGGTGAGCAGACCTTGATGCATCAGATCGCGCACTAGTTTCGCCATGTGACTCCTCCTAAAGAATGTGGGGATGAGTAAATTTCAATCAATTTCATCGACTTCTTTGTACCATTTGATGCGCTCACCGACGCGCGAGCGCAAGCGCCAGGCCATCGATTTAGGCTCGCTTTCGATGCGGCTTAAAGCTGTTTCCACCTGAGAACTGATCAGTGATTTGTGTTCATCGTTGAGCTGGTCGTATCCCTGCGCAAGCTGCTTCACCTTGTCCAGGTTCATGGTCACTGTGCGCCACAGTCCCCAATCAGAGCTGCACAGCTTGGCGATGCGGTCGATGTTTATGCGCTCATCATCATCATCTCCCAGCGGATGTTCGAGCAACAGCATGATCGTGTCGATCACGTCTTTCTCGTTGATCTTGACGATCTGCATCTTTTCGAGCAGCATCTCCGCCAGGGGGATGGTAGGGGAGTCCACCTCTAAGCGGTCTTCCCAACGAATCAGGTGGCAGAAATCCAGCTTTTCGTAGAAGACATCAACATGCAGTCCGCTTTGGCTGCTGGCAAATATCGAACGGTCGCCTTCGCTGACGATGAAGACTTCCTGGTTTTCGGTGTAACCGAGACCAGCCATCATTTCCTTGATCTCCTGGGCTTGCTTGCGGTAAGCAGCAAAGTCGATGTCCGTATAAGCTCTGCCCATGGCTTCCTGTAGGTAGCCGTACTGGCTGCAGTGCATCTGAAATGCCAACGAGCCAATAACCCTCAAGATCAAGCCAGCGGACTGGCTGGCTTGAAGGATGCGTTGAAGTTCACTCTCGAACGCCTGGCGTTCATCCTTGTCCTGGTGACCCATCCCGATTGATTTTTCCGGCATTGCATGCTCCTTGTGAATAACTACTCCAACACAGCACCGATAATTACCAAAGAAACTCCTGAGTGATTAATCCTGACCCCACCAAAGCCACAGAACACTCATTCCAATAATCTGGTGTTTAATGAAACCATTATTTTTCGCGGGATGAAGCGTTTAACGTTACGTATCAAACTCAGAATCCTGTAGAAACCAGTTCCCCGGCTTATGAGGCTGGGGGAAGAATAAATGTAAACAATGTTACAGCACAAATGTTGCCACAAAATGCCACATGGTAGCTCGCAGCGCTGGGATGCTTTTTAATCTGGCTAAGCCAATTATACAAGAAACATCAATAACACGCAAATATATTCAAAATACAAATAATTTCCTTCAATAACATCCACAATCTAGCGATCACAAATCTGTTCAATCCTCATCAATACTGGCACTGGGATGGTAAATAGGGCTGCAACAGCTTCTTCTGCGCAGCGCTCCGTTCCGGTAATTGATAGGCAGCAATTCTTCTTTCCAGAACTTGCTGAACTTTGTAGGCAAGATCGGTTTTCTCGGCATTATCGGCATGCGCGATCCCCCATTTATTGAAGATTTTGGTCAGATAATTATCCCGCCGGTAAGTATCCATGGAGCCGATAACGAGAAAACTACCAGCCTCCTGTCCGGCAGCAAGAAGTCCCGGAAGTTTAGAGTCGATTGTCATCTCCACCCCCTGGAGCATCCGGTTGGAATATCGCATCATCTCTTCATCCAGGATTGCCTTGTGGAAGCTTCCGCAGGCAAAGCCAGCTAAAATGCCCGGATAACACCATACCTCATCGACCTCTGTCAGGCTAAAGGGAAGCATGGTTGTCAGCAGGGCTTCCATTCCGGCCTGATAATCAACCGCCGTTCCGTCGCCGTAGCTGCCGCATATCGCACAAGGTATGGACAGGAATTTGCACAACTCATAAAAGATAACCTGTATAAAAACACATTCTGCGCTTCCATAATTCGGCTGCAAAGTCTGGATATTGCTTATGGTAGAAAAGTTACTTAAAGAAGTGGGATGTCCCGGGGATTTAAGCTGGATAAAAGCCAACCCTGCCAGGGACATGGCAAAATCATGGATGACAGTCCCCATAATACTTTCCGGCGCGGTCATATATCCCAAAGAACAAGGGAAAATGGAGATGGCTTGTTGTTCATCAATGGCGGCACACAGGTTGTCGAGGCATTCATGGTCGTACTCCAGGGGAGGATTGGGGCAGATCCCTTGGGTCATCACCGGCTCATCCCACACATCGTAAAATTCACGAACCAAGCGGATTGCCCGCTGTGCGCTGCCATAGACGTCTCCATTACGGGAAGTGCTGCTTGTGGCTCTCAAACCAATGTTGGGGTATTTATCGGAATATTTTAAAACCATGGCTATTTGGGCTACAAATTGATCCTGGGCATCGTTGTCAACTGGGTCAGCACAGGCGGGGTTGGCGCACTCGTAAAGGGGTGACGTCTCATTGATTTGATACATTTTTATTGCATCCCCAATAGTACAGCGTCGTATCGCTCCAGTCTCGTCGTCAAGGATGAACGGTGCATTGCTAAAAGGTGTGGCAGCGACAACTCTCTTTTGGGTGGGAAGGCTATAGTCACCTTTCGGAGTAGTCTCAAGGGCTTCTTCCATCAGGTGGCGGGGAATAAATACCTTATCGCCCTCAACCCGGGCCCCCCGTTCTTTAAAAAACTCCCTCACGACTTCACTTTCAAAACGAACACCTACGTTTTCGATGATCTCTATTGCTTGCACGTAGGCATTTTGAATGATGACATCATCGACTAATTTAGGCATCGTTTCAATTTCCCTTTTTGTTTCATTCCCAAAATCCAAGACTAATCCGGTGAGGTAGAATCCAGATGTTATCTAAGGAAATCCCCAAAGATAGCCTTTCCAGTCTTGGTTGGGGGTCCATAGAATATGGGATTGGTGATGGTGATGGTCTTACCTTGCTGGTCGAGCAGCTCCAGGCGCAGCCAGGTTGGCTGGTCGGCATTTGCCAGATCGCTGAATTGGAATGAACTGGGGCTGCCTTCAATGGGCATTTGCGTTACGATTTCACCATTCTTCACCAGTTGGGCAGTTTTAGCGTGGCCTTCTGATTTGATTTCTACGCTGAATTCAAGCTCGCCGTGAACAATCCCCAGGTCTGCACCGGTGTCGAATACTTTTCCGTCCAGGTGAGCTCGAAAGATTACCTGTGGACCCATACTAACATAAACCCGCCTTTGCCTTAACCCTTCCAGGATGGCAGAACCAGAAAGCGATTGAGCGTAGACGTAAGTGACCGGCAGCCCAGGATATTCACCTGGGTAGGGGTCATTTTCACCGGGCAAAAAGTGGAAGTCACTGCCACCGATGGCGGTTATGCGGTAGCCAGCATTGAGCCAGTCCGTCCACATAGCTACCGCCCTTGGGTTGTCACGCTCGTTATCCGGCCATAGCGGATCGTTCCAAATTTCCAGACAATCAAGCAGCTCGAGCCTAGTTGACCGGTCTTGCCATTCCCAAGGCACAAGCAAAGGATGGTTAATCGAATTCAATAAACCTGACCTAGCAGCCTGTGCCATGATCTCGGAGGTGGTGCGCTGGGTGATCTTAAGCGGCAAGACCATCTGATCGCCCGCGATCCCTTCTAACCAGCCCTGCATCCCTTCCATCCCGAAGACATTCCAGTGACCCTCATTAAAGGAAACCTCGATCCCGGGAATGACCAGGAAATTTGGGTCCTGACTGAATTCGGGAAAGGCGGCGATTGTATTGTGGTCGGTTATGGCGATGAAATCCAGGCGATGGTGCTTGCAGAGTGCCACCAGTTCGTCAGGAGCATAATATCCGTCTGAGAGGTTGGTGTGCAGGTGAAAATCACCGGCATACCAGCCGGGCTCAGGTTTGATCACATTGTTTAAGGATAAGTTTCCCATTTACTTTCTGCTCACCTTTAACTATTTTGAATAGTCATTTGCAGATTTTCCCAGTTCTGCTCGTTTCCCAGCCATTTCATGATGTTGAGGCAGTGCTTGAGATAACCCAGATACTCCAGTTCATCAACCTCATTCTGGTAATAATCTAAGATAGTCCAGTAAAAGATATACAAGGCGCTGGCCATGATCATATGGGGCAGCAGAGATAATTCAGCCGGGTTCAGACGCTCCAATCCGGGTGTCTCATCCAGGGTACCCTGGTATGTCCCTAGAAAAAGGGCAATATCAGCCAATCGCAGCGAGCCGTCCATTTCTGCCTGCCAGTTCGAGAAGAAGTACTTGAGCGCCAGGGCGACATCAAAGCCGCGGGCATCGATCTTGGTCCAATCGAAATCGAATAGACCGACTACTTGATTCCCTTCAAATTTCAGGTTGCCCGGATGGTAATCGCAGTGGATAACCAGTTCCACGATCTGGCCTGGATCTTGTTTCTGTAAGGTAGCCAGTGTACGTTCATTCAGGTCGAGAATTAGCCTCAGATTTTCCTGGATGTATGCACTAAATTTCGAAGGCTTTCCTTCTTCCAGGAATCTCAGCAAGTTCTCCTTGATCCTTGGTAACAGATCGATTATCTTCGCTTCTTCTCGCCTGCCTTGGGGTGTGAATCCATGGATGGCGGCATGGTAGCCCGCCAGCACAGATGCTGCGCTCTTGATTTCTGCCGGGTTACAGATTGGGTTGATCCAGGTAAACCGATCTTCACCTTTCAAGAACTCGAAGATGGCGAAGAAGGTCCACTTGTCCTCTTCACCTTCTGCTACAGGCCTTTTTACATAAGAATTTCCCTCTTTGGTGGTGTAGATTTGAGCAACCAGGTCGAATTTGTTTTCCAGAAGGTGATGAATAATGGAATGCTCGAATTTGAGCTCTTCTTCCTGCACCCCGCTTTTATACTTGCGTAAGAAGTACTTTTGTGGACCGGATTTCCCCCTCGTCTCAATGGTATAACTGACGTTGACATACCCGCGCGTATCCTTCTTATACGCTACCAATTCACCCAGGTCGTAATGCGCCAGGACTTGTTTGATTTCTGCTTCAGGATCAACTCTCATTGTTGGATTATTCTTCAACCTCTCTTATCAAATTCCCAAATATAATGCGAGTAGCTGCACAGCGCCATGCGCTCTTCATTCCAAAATGACACACCATGTCGTCGCGAGGGAGCGTAGCGACCGAAG
>JACUUU010000306.1 GCA_014859065.1 Anaerolineales bacterium | reverse complement strand
AGGAAACTACATGTTAATATACCTAATCGCTGCCGCATTGGTTTTTGATTTCACCAATGGCTTTCACGATGCATCTAACATCATAGCAACTGTAATTTCATCACGTGCGCTTGCCCCTCGCACTGCCCTTTATATTACTGCCGCGGCTGAATTCGTGGCACCCTTTATATTTGGAGTGGCAGTAGCCACTACCATTGGAAAGGGATTGATCGATCCTAACGTCATTAGTATTAATGTGGTTATGGCTGGTGTCTTGGCAGCGATCATTTGGAACCTATTTACCTGGTGGATTAGCATCCCATCCTCATCTTCCCACGCTCTTATTGGTGGACTACTAGGAGCCGCTATTATAGCCAGTGGTATCCAAGTGGTTCAGTTAAAAGGTTTATTGCTTGTTTTGACTGCATTGTTTGTTTCACCTCCCTTGGGTCTGTTGGTTAGTTTTATCTTCATGAACATTGCCTTATTTGTATTCCAGAATGCTACCCAAAAAGTCAATACAATGTTTCGGCGGATTCAGATCCTGACCTCTCTCAGTCTGGCTCTTTCGCACGGCACCAATGATGCCCAAAAAACCATGGGGATCATCACATTAGGCTTGGTCGCCTCTGGGTATCAAGAAACATTCTATGTACCCTTATGGGTTGTTACCATAAGTGCTGCTGCAATTGCCTTGGGGGCAGCTTCTGGAGGTTGGAGATTAATTCGTACTTTAGGTGGTCGAATTTATAAGATCCGTCCAATCCACGCCTTCACCTCGCAGGCCGCATCAGCTGGGGTTGTCCTAGGTGCTGCGCTGATCGGTGGACCAGTCAGTACTACCCAGGTAGTAAGTGGGGCAATCATGGGCGCTGGTGCAGCGGAGCGTATCAATATGGTCCGCTGGCAGATAGCTAAACACATGTTGGTGACTTGGTTGCTCACAATTCCTGCTAGTGCAGCCCTCTCAGCAATAATCTACCTGTTCATTCAAGGATTATAAATTTGACTTTCATCTGTAGCAGTAGATGAACCCCTCCACACCAATATACATCAACAGAATATCACCATAAGGAGTGGGAGTTAATCCTGGATCATAGCTCGAAAAGCGAAATCTGGCAAAATGACCCCCTAATGCGATCTCCTGTTCCTTTACTCTTGGTGCAGCAACCTGTAAATGGTATCATTGATAATCAACGAAATGTATTGGGATGATTGATTCTCATCACGCTATCGTATGAAGCACACTTAAAATAATTGGTGAAATGTCTACCTTCCCTTCTATGATCTTTATCCCCGGTAGGTCAACGCCAACACCAGGTCTCCTAACACGATATTTACCCCCTTTGCCTGAAGGCGTTGTTACTAAATGGCTGCACGAGAAAATACCATCAGGAGCTTGGGTGCTCGATCCATTTGGGATGTCTCCCAACCTGGTAGTTGAAGCTGCCAGAGCTGGATACCGCGTACTGGTAGCCGCGAATAACCCCATAAACCGGTTTCTCATTGAACTTGCATCTACTCCCCCTACAGAAGAAGAGTTAAGCGCCACCCTGGCGGACCTGGCAGCCTCCCGTAAGGGTGAGGAACGACTTGAACCTCACCTGCGTAGCCTTTACGAGACTAAGTGCGCAGAATGTGAAAATGTTTTGATGCCCCAAGCGCTTCTTTGGGAACGGGAAGCCAGTGCCCCCTATGCGCGCATCTACGAATGTCCTCACTGTGGAGACTCGGGCGAGCGCCCGGTCAATAGAGAGGATCTCGAAAAAGCATCCCAGTTTTCCGCTTCTGGAATGCACCGCGCTAGGGCGCTCGAGCGGGTAGTCTCACACAATGACCCTGATCGTTCTCATGTTGCGGAGGCACTCTTGGCGTACCTTCCAAGGGCGTTGTATGTCCTCATCACCCTGATCAATAAACTCGAAAGTATGTCGTCCGCCTCTCCAGAGGGGCAACTACGCCAGCGCCTACTGACCATGCTGTTGTTGAATACTTTTGATGATGGCAATACTCTCTGGCCGTATCCAACTGCCCGGGCACGACCGCGCCAGATTATCGTCCCTACTCGCTTCCGCGAAAATAACCTGTGGCTTTCATTGGAACGCGCAGCTAGAACCCATAATCCATCCCCTGATCCCATCCCGTTGGTACATTGGCCTGAGCAGCTGCCCAGTGACAGCGGTGTGGTTATCTTCGAGGGGCGTTTGAAAGACCTGGTCGAAGGATTCCGCAGTGGAATTTCTAAGGACATCCGAATTGATGCTGTCATTGGCGCTTTCCCACGGCCTAACCAAGCTTACTGGACACTCTCAGCTCTGTGGGCTGGCTGGTTGTGGGGACGGGAAGCTGTCACACCCTTCAAGAGCGCACTGCGCCGCCGCCGTTACGATTGGGCTTGGCATTCTTCTGCCCTTTCTGCTACGTTGCAACATCTTACACCTAGGTTGTCCCCGGGGACACCTTTCTTGGGTCTTATTGGCGAAGTTGAACCAAGCTTTATGTCAGCAGCCATCATCGCGTTGCAATCATGTGGGTTTACAGTTGATGGGCTGGCGTTACGGGCTGGGAGCGGCCAAGCTCAGATTGCCTGGCAGTGGCGATCAAAAACCGAGCAGAGCTCAACCTCGGATAAAGATTTACAAAACGAACTTCCCACTCAAATCGAAGGGGAAGCTGCCCGCGCTGCTTTTTCTCTTTTGAAGCAGCGTGGGGAGCCAGCCAGTTATGTGCGCTTACACACTGCTGCATTGCTTGCATTGGCTAATTCAAATACAATCCCCATCAGCTCGAATAAAACGCCAGCCGATGTTTACTCTTTCCTACATACAGTTTTTGAAAGGACTTTCACTCACCGTCAAGGCTTTTTGCATTTTACCGGCATAGGCGCAAGTGCATCGGTCAGCACCTCAACCCGGTTTTTCGAAACGGGACAATGGTGGACTCAACCTGATGATAATTTTGCACTCCCCTTAGCAGACCGAGTGGAATACGCGGTCGTCGATCACCTGCATTCAATATCTGCCTGCTCAGCTTCAGAACTTGATCAAGTGATTTGTGAGATGTTTCCAGGATTACTTACTCCCGATCGTGAAATCATTCAAGCATGCCTGGATTCATATTCTGTTCAGCTACAGGATGATGGCGAAAAATGGCGCCTTTCCCCTCAAGAGGAGCGGGAACAGCGCACCTCGGAAGTTAATAAAATGCGGGAGATGCTCGATGAATTAGGTGAACGATTAGGTTTTCACTCCACTGGAGACCATCCTCTATTTTGGGAAAACGAACAAGGGGAAAAAGTCTTTGCGTTCTATATACTGGTATCAGCATGTTTTGGGGACATTTTAACCAGCACACTTCCCCCAACCACAAAGCGATGGATAGTCATCCCAGGAAGCCGGTCTGGGCTGGTTTTATATAAAATCAACCACAATCCTTATTTTAAATCCCTGCTTGCAAGTGGATGGCAGTTTCTTAAATTCCGTCACCTGCGGGGATTGCTTGGTTTGACCAATCTTAACCGGCAAAACCTGGAACATCAAATGGGATTGGATCCACTCACCGAGACCGCCTCACAAATGCGTCTGTTGTGAGTTATTCCAGTGTCTTCAGATTACTAGTCTAGCCATCGCCAGGGGAGAGAAAATTTTACGCTGAGATACTCAGCCATGCTTATCTCGTCCATCTCTGGAAACAGGAAACCTATTTTCATTGGCGTCTAGGTTTCGGTTGGTGTTGGGGTCAAGGTTGCAGTTGGTGTGAGTGTCTGTGTGGGTGTTGGTGTAATTGATGGGGTTAATGATGGTGTAAGTGTTTGAGTTTGATTTTGAGTTGGGGTTGGGGTATAGGTAGGCAAAACCGGCCGGTCTGATTCAGGCGTCCCCGTGGGTGGAGTCGGAGTGGCCGTCAAAACTGGCTCGCTAGGTGTCGGCGAAATTACTGTTGGTGTAAGTGTTTGTGTTGGGGTAGGTGTCTCTGTAGGCGTGTCTGTCGGAGTAGGTGTCTCTGTTGGCGTCTCAGTTGGTGTCGGTGTCTCCGTCGGTGTTGGGGTAGGTGTCGGGATTTGGATATTGATGTGCACTCTTGTCTCTGCAAAAGTATCTTGCGTGCTGTGCAGATACAAACGCAGCGTCACTTCACCAGGTGGTAGATCGGTCACATCCCATTCGTAAATCATACCGTTTTGGTTGATTGGAGTGCCTTCACGCGTCAGGCGTTCCCAATGAATTGGGTCATGTCCTACACCGTACTCTAATTGGAAATATTCAAAGTTTCCGGTTGCCCCAGCCTGGCCGGTAATCTCGACAGGATTGGTTTGCACTAATTCGCCATCCCTTGGTGAAGTGATCTGCAGCAACGGTCTTGGATCGTCAGCACGACAGCTGCGCTCAGCCACAAAATATAACGGTTCTGCAAAACCATTATTCTCAGCCCAAGCTTTTCCCTGTGAATTGTCCTTCAACCATTCTATCGCCCAAGGGTCAGTAACGTTGAGCACTAAGGTTTCTTCTACGAACTCGTCGCAGACTGAAGATG
>JACUUU010000305.1 GCA_014859065.1 Anaerolineales bacterium | reverse complement strand
GAGAATGCCAGACCTAATAATGAGAGTGATATCGCCAGGGGTTCCAACAAGTTGCCGCGTAAGGCTACAAACACACCTATGAAGAACACAAACGAAAGCGCAACCCAAGGCGGAACGCCGCGTTCAGCCAGCATGCCTGATAACAACCAGGTAGCTGTCAGGATGCAGACCAGGTTGATGACGATCATCACCCAGGGGATCAGGACGGGTTGGCCTCCCAGGGAGAAAAGCCACTCCAGGGCTGGATAAAGGATACGCTGGTAGCGATAAGCGTCGTGATCCATCCAAGGAGGGGCGTTAAGGGGATCCAGGGCGATATAGTAAGCAAACTGGCCGTCATAACCCCAGGTGCCGTCCGGGACTCCCTCCCTAAAGCGGGTGCCTTCCATGACAAAAGCCATAGGATCCCAGTCATGGCGGGTCAGAACTACTACCACGAATACTACTATCGCAAAGAAGGCTAAAATTGATATTTGAAGGCGAGGGAAAATTATTTGGTTAAGGAGCATTCGTAGATCTGATACTTTTTTGGTTTCGTATTGCTGCAAAATCTCCTCCATGGATGATAATTACAGTATATCCGCGAATGATGCAATAACTATTTACAAATATGTAATGCACCGTTAGCCACACGATAGTATATAATACCTGAAATAATTATTTGACAAGGGATTTGCGTTATTGTAAGGAGGGATCATGTGTACCAGGAAATTCAAGGAAACCAGTAAAATCAGAATTATTAATCCTAATCTGAAGCGGACCGTATTTAGAGTCATGCTTGTATTTATTTTTTTACTAAGCTCGTTATCTCCATTATTTAGCTTTTCAGCACTGGCTAGTCAGGCACCCACACCACTTTATCCAGCTGATGGAACCCTGGTTACAGCTACAGGTTATGATGGTTCATTCGCGCACCCTCCAGTGGCAATCCCGGAGTTCCAGTGGTCATCTGTCGCAGGTTCAACGAGTTATCGAATTCAAATCAGCCAGGATATCGCATTCACTACTTCAATCGATTTCACAACACCTCATACTAAGTTTATTCCCTCTAATGTCAATCCTCTTGTTGATGGGCTTTGGTATTGGCGAGTGAGAAAAGATGCGCCTTCTCCGGTTAGCGAATACAGCTCTCCAATGTCATTTACCAAACAGTGGGCTAGTGATGATAATAAACCGTTATTAATTTTTCCTGAGAACGAAGCCAATCTGGAATTCTACGACTCACCAACATTTAGCTGGCAACCAGTAACCGGTGCTGCCTCTTATCGTCTGCAGATTGCCACCAGCCCGGATGGTTTCGACTCACCAATATATAACCAACAAACACTATACACTACCCACCAGCCACTTATTAAGCTTGAGAACAGGGATAACTATTATTGGAGAGTGGTACCACTGGATCCAAGCAACCGCTTCGGCACCCAGAGCGACGTACGTTCATTCCATATGGGTTACAATCAGGTGCCAACACTTCTACAGCCTACAAATAATTCCTTCCCTACCTACACCCCTACTTTCAAATGGACGGCTGTGCGCGGCGCCCAATACTATCGCCTGCAATATTCAACTGACCCATCTTTTACCTCAAATGTAATAACAGTTGATACCCGCAACACATCTTTTACACCAACTTCCGCCCTCCCTAACGATATAAACTATTATTGGCGGGTGAGGACCCATTCAGGTTCTTCGATTTCGGAATGGAGCCCGGTTTGGTCTCTTGAAAAACACTGGTATATCCAACCCCAATTACTGACTCCCGTCAACCTATACCAACATGTGCGCTTCCCTTTTTTTAGCTGGACGCCAGTTCCTGGAGCCAGCTACTACCGCATCGAATACAGTACCGATCCAAATTTTTCACAAGATGTTTATACAGCAATAACCGCTAACATATCCCATTCACCAACCTCATATTTAGGCTCAGATGCTACTCGTTATTGGCGGGTGATCGCATTCGATGATAATAACAATTCAGGATTAATCAGCAACACTAATTCATATCGCAGTTATGGTCAAGCGTTATCTCCAACATTAATTTATCCACAATTTTTCTATACACCGCACGAAGATCTACAAAACTCTGTCAACAAAGCGGTTGCTTACCCAGTATTTATGTGGAATAGGATGTTTAAACTTGACGGTGATCTACCAGCCAGCACTTACCGAATACAGGCGGCAACCGATATTCAATTCAATGAGATCGTATGGGAAACTGATACAGAAAATTTGAATGCCACTCCGACACAAACAAACCCTTTCAATCCAGAACCCAATCAGGATTATTATTGGCGGGTGCGAGGTTTAGATCTAGATGATGCGTGGATTGGAGAAAGGAGCCAAGCCTGGAAAACACAATTTGATGCGACTTTAGGTTTATCGCCAAAACCAGACAATTCACCTCAGTTGTTGCGACCATCTCATGCTACAGAACTGGTAGAAGCAACACCTTTATTCGAATGGTGGCCAATGCAAGCTGCTGATGCTTATGAAATTCAAATCAGCCAGGACCCCAAATTTTCTCCTGGTGAAGTGACAATCATCGATACCATTACATTCCCTAAGTTTTCTCCACTTAACAGTCTAGCTCAACGCAGCCTGGGTAAGTTAAATTTCGGGACATTTTACTGGAGAGTCAGAGGTCTCAGCGGAAACAATCCGATTGGGGATTGGAGCTCTACTTGGCGATTCCAGATTGCTTCCCAAAGCCAATGGCAGTTCACCAGGAATATCGGTGAAGTGGTAAACCGCCTCTTGGTCGGTGAGAGTGAACCTGGAAACACGGATCCAGATTATGATTTATCAAGCTTGTTTGCCTCCCAATCTCGAGAATATTGGTTCTTTGGATTTGAGGTCGGCGGAGAGGGGGATGCGACATATGTACTCTACCTAGATTTGGATCATCAAGATGGCATTGGTGCAAATGAAGATGCGCGCGACTACAATGTTTCCACAATCGACGCTCACCAACCAGAATATGCTATTTATATAGATAAAATCGATGGTGATTTTTCAGCTTTTGAAGTTTATATCCACGCTTGGGGTGGAAGCAGTTGGAACCCATACTTGAGGTTGAGTGACATCGGCGGAGAGCTGATTCACGAAGACAACTATATTGAAATAAAAGTCCCTAATACTGCTATTGGCATGCAAGATAATACGGGCAGCTACGCGATGGCTTTATTTAGTGTAGAGACATCTTCAGGAGAAATGATGGATGCAGTGCCTGCCAATCCAGGTATTCCGGGTGGAAATGAATTGAGTCATTTTACCAGCGTGTCTGAGCGATTGAACCTCAGGCTGCCACCTACCGACAGTACTGGTGATCCATCTGCTTTCCCATTTGTACCTCCATTTTTCTGGGACCATCCAGCAGGTTCAACGTGGTCCGGTTCGAGGGTACAAGTTTATTTAGATCCCGAATTCACAACTGTAGTCGAAACTTTGAACATTACTTCTACAAGCAACTTTTATGCCCCATCCAATCACGCCTGGGTTAAAGATTTTCAAGGTGATAATACATACTATTGGCGAGTTCGCCCACGCTATTTGCCTGGAACAGGATATCTCGGCGTCTGGAGCGAAGGTTGGCGCTTCGAACGGCAGGGTTTTCTAGCGACCAATATGCAAGAATCAGTCACATTCAGCACACCGACTTTCTCCTGGGACCTGGTCGAGGGAGCGAGAAGTTACCAATTACAGGTCAGCACTTCTCCCACATTCGGATCAACCGTAATAAACATCACTACCCCGCAAATTTCCTATACACCTACTGGGACATTGGCTGATGGCACCTATTACTGGCGAGTGCGAATAAATCGCCATGGAGGTGTCACCAATGAATGGAGTCCAACTAAAACCTTCACCCTCTCACTTCCCTATCCTGATGGCTTATCACCACATGACCCGAACGAGAACAATGTTGTGAGTAGAGCGCCTACCTTCTGTTGGGATCCATTGATTGAATCAGAAAATGACACACCGGTTCTAGCTGCACATAAGTACCGCATCCAGGTTAGTCGAGGAGACCCAACTTTCTCCACAATTTACGATAACACCGATACCGAACAATCTTGCTGGACTCCTACAAAAGGCTATCACGATGGCAAATATTATTGGCGAATAGCAATGATCGATGGACAAGGAAGGCTGGGTGGATACAGTCCAGCAGCTGAATTTACAAAACAATATCCAATCACCGAATTAATCAGCCCGGTAGATGAAGTATCGGAATCAACTCCAACGTTCATCTGGGAGGTTGTGCCAGGAGCCTCTTCGTATCGTTTAGAAGTATCGTTTAACGAAAATTTTTCACCTCTTTATGATTCCGTCACCACCCATAATGTAAGATTTACACCAACGAAAATCTATCAAAGCAACCAAATTTATTACTGGCGTGTGGCAATAATAGACAGAGATGGAAGATATGGACCATTCAACGATGCTACGATCATATTAGATCCAGGAGTTGGGTTGAACAGAATTTTCATAGCTATTGTTGCTAAAGAATAAAA
>JACUUU010000017.1 GCA_014859065.1 Anaerolineales bacterium | reverse complement strand
TCAAGAGTCCGGTGATGATTTAATTGCTCCTTGTGCTGCCTGTTTCAATCGTATAAAAGCGATCGATTACGTATTAAGAAGTGACGCCAAAACCAGGGCTGAAGTGGAAGAAATTGTCGCGTTTAAATTTACGGGTCAAGTGAATATCCGTCCACTCATCGCTGTATTCTTGGAAGATTTCGGAGGAGAACACCTATCTCAGCATGTCAAAAAACCCTTGCAAGGTTTGAAAATTGTACCTTATTACGGATGCCTGCTAGTCCGACCGCCCCATGTTACCCAGTTCGATGATCCAGATAATCCTAAAGTCATTTCAGATCTGCTTAATATCTTAGGTGCAGAAGTCCAAGATTGGTCTTATGCTACTGAATGCTGTGGAGCAGGCTTGTCATTAAGCAGATCTGATGTCGTCAAGAGTTTGGTTAGCAATCTGGTGGAAAAAGCAAAGGAGGCAGGAGCTGACGCACTTGTAACAGCTTGTCCTTTATGTCAGGTAAATCTTGAAATGCGTCAGACAATTGAACCTAAAATGACGGCATTTTACTTTACCGAGCTGATCGGGTTAGCATTTGGACTAAAGGAAACTAATAAATGGTGGAGTAAACACCTGATCGATCCCCGACCGTTGCTTCGAACGGTTGGATTGGCAGATTAGGAAGGGAATATGCAACACTCTGAGGATCTAACAAACAACTCGAATCGAACAACTGGCGCAGCCCTGGTGGTAGGAGCAGGGATTGCAGGTATGCAAGCCGCATTAGACTTAGCAGAGGCTGGAATTAAGGTATATCTGCTAGATAGTGCGACTTCCATTGGCGGAACGATGGCTCAACTGGATAAGACATTTCCCACCAATGATTGTGCAATGTGTATTATGTCTCCAAAATTGGTGGAAGTTGGACGTCATCTTAATGTCGAACTGATCAACTCCGCTGAACTTGATTCAATCGCTGGAGAGCCTGGAAACTTTACTGTCAATATCAGGCAGAAACCACGCTATGTTGATTTGAACAAATGTACCGGATGTGGAGACTGCGCAGCTGTCTGCCCTATTTCACTTCCTGATGAGTTCAATGGAGGTCTTTCAAACCGAAAGGCAATTTTTAAACTTTATCCTCAAGCAATACCAAATGCCTTTGCGATCGAAAAAATTGGAACTGCACCGTGTAAAGATGCATGTCCAGTGCATCAGCGAGCTCAGGGATATGTTGCCCTGATTGCTGAAGGTCGTTTCTCAGATGCATATAGGACAATTTTAGAAGAAAACCCATTTCCATCCATTTGCGGGAGAGTGTGCAACCACCGTTGCGAAGAAGCGTGTAACCGTAACCAAATCGACTCACCAGTAAACATTATGGCGTTGAAACGATTTGTGACTGATTGGGTAAGAGATCATCCTGATGCGACAGACGATTGGCAGAATAAACCTGCCTCTGTTGGAAATGATCAAGACCAAAACGGGAAGATTTCTGGTAAGAGGATTGCCGTTATCGGTTCGGGCCCTGCTGGCTTAACCTGCGCTCAGGATTTGGTGAGAAAAGGTTCAGATGTTACTGTTTTTGAAGCTCTTCCGGTGCCAGGGGGTATGCTTCATGTAGGCATCCCAGCATATCGATTACCACATGATGTGGTTAAAGAAGAAATCGATAGAATCGTTGGTGAGGGTATTGATCTAAGGCTCGATCACAAAATTGATAACGTCGAAGAATTGCTTAAAGAATATGATGCAGTCTTTGTAGCAATCGGTGCTCATGGCGGAGTCAAACTACCTATTGAGGGAAATGATCTGCCGGATGTTTATTTGGCAACAGATTTCTTACGCTCGGTGAGCTTGTCTGGTTCGATCGGTCAAGATCATGGAAAAACGCCTCAACGTAGTAATTCATCATATTCTGATATTAAATCCAGGATAAATAACCGTCGGGTACTGGTCTTGGGGGGAGGCAATGTAGCAATCGATGCAGCTATGACAGCAACCAGGCTTGGTGCTTCATGGGTTGCGCTTACTTGTCTGGAGGGGCGTGACCAAATGCCAAGCCATGATTGGGAAGTAAGGGACGCTGAGGAAGAAGGGATCGAGATCTTCCCCGCGCGGACCTTCAAGGAAATTACCAACGATGACGGAAAAGTCACTGGTGTGCGTACAGTCAATGTAGATTTTCATGGATTTGTTGACGGACGACCAGATTTTGATGAACACCCAGAGACGGAAACCGTAATTCCCGCAGATATCGTAATTTTTGCCATCGGGCAACGGCCAGAATCTAACTGCCTGAAGAATGTGAATACCCTTAGAGGTGGGCGAGTAGAAGTCGATACGAAGACGTTAACCACAAATATTCCTGGTATCTTTGCGGGTGGAGATGCTGTTACTGGTACAGCATTTGTTGTCGATGCTATAGCTGCCGGTCATCAAGCGGCTCATTCCATAGAGGCATTCTTAACTGGTGAAGAACTGATATTTGATAATGCACAGACGAATGTAGCTACATTGAACGCTGAAGAAGCACTAGAGCGAATGGAATCGTTTGGCACATCAAAGGAGAAGCGCTTTGAAGTAAATAAAAGAACGGCAAATGAGCGCAGGCTCGACTTCTTCGAGATGAGCAGCGGTTTTAATGAGGTGCAAGCTGTCGCTGAAGCGGTCCGTTGTTTGCGGTGTGGAATTTGCTCGGAATGTAATCAATGCGTTTACGCATGTCAGGCTGGGGCAATAATTCATGATGAAGTCGAGCATCACCTTCAATTGGATGTGGGAGCAGTTCTCCTAACTCCTGGGCTTGAAACGATGCCAGGTGATGTGCGTCCTGAGTTTGGGTATGGAAGATATGCCAATGTTGTAACCAGCTTGCAGTTCGAACGTATGTTGTCAGCTTCTGGGCCGACTTCTGGTGTGGTGCAAAGACCCTCAGACAATGCCCATCCGCATAAAGTAGCGTGGATTCAATGTGTTGGCTCAAGAGATTACAGCGTAGGTTGCGATGGTAGTGAGCGGGGAGCTTATTGTTCATCGGTGTGTTGTATGTATGCAACCAAAGAAGCGATAATTGCAAAAGAACATGACTCCCAAATCGAACCTACCATATTCTATATGGATGTACGCTCATACGGGAAGGGATTTGAATCGTATTTTGAACGGGCTAAAAGTGAACACGGAATTCGTTATCAACGATGCATGGTTTCGTCTGTAAAGGAGGTACCAGGAAGCCGTAATCTGCGATTGAAATATATGGTCTACGAGGGTGATAATGGCAAGAAACCAGTGCCGCATGAGGAAGAGTTTGATATGGTGGTCCTCTCCGTAGGTCTTAAACCTTCGGCGGAATCACGTGGCATGGCTGAGAGGTTGGGTTTGAAACAAAATGAATTTGGTTTCATTCAAGTCGATGCATTCAACCCTGGGCAAACATCGGTTCCTGGGGTGTATGTAGCTGGTTCATTTGCAGAACCAAAAGATATTCCCGAATCAGTTCTAGAAGCATCGTGTGCTGCAGCTCAGATTTCTGCCCTCTTACGTGAGGGGCGCGGCACACAAACTGTTGTACCTGAATATCCCCCAGAAAGGGACGTTTCTGACGAAGGTGAACGAGTTGGTGTTTTTATTTGTCACTGCGGCATCAATATTGGATCTGTAGTTGATGTTCCCAAAGTAGTGGAGTATGCCAAAGAACAGCCAAATGTAGTGTTCGCTGAGCATAACCTGTATACCTGCTCACAAGACACCCAAGAACGCATCGTCAACCAAATTAATGAACATGGTTTGAACCGCGTGGTAGTCGCTTCTTGCACTCCTCGAACGCACGAACCTTTGTTTCAGGATACATTACGTCAGGCAGGCTTAAACCCACACTTGTTTGAGATGGCAAATATCCGTGAACAGGCATCTTGGGTACATCGCCAGACTCCAGATGTTGCAACTGATAAAGCCAAACAGCTGGCTTCTATGGCAATCGCCAAAGCCAGAAGATTAAGAGCCATTCAACGGAATACTTTTGATGTAAACCCGAAAGCGCTGGTAGTTGGAGGTGGATTAGCGGGGATGACAGCAGCTCTCTCTATAGCAAATCAAGGCTTTGAGGTATTCTTAATCGAACGGCAGAATGAATTGGGTGGAAACCTACGACATATCTTCACTGGATTGCACGAACAGGATGATCCTCAAATACTGCTGTATGATTTGATCCGCTCTGTAAGAGATGATCCACGCATATCAACTTTCACCGAGTCCGAAGTGCTTGAAGTTGGTGGATATACAGGTCAATTTACCAGCAAGCTACGCATAAAAGACGGCTCCGAAGTAGAGATCCAACATGGCGCCATTGTTGTCGCCACCGGTGGTCAAGCTATTGTCCCCACCGAATATGAATATGGACGCCATCCAGGAATATTAACCCAACGGGAACTTGAAGAACGCCTCTCTGAACACTCTTTCAGTCAGCAGTTAGTCGGGAAAACGATAACAATGATCCAATGTGTTGGATCCAGGGATGCTGAACACCCTTATTGTTCTCGGATTTGCTGCACGCAAGCTATCAAGAATGCATTGGCGATAAAACGATATGCGCCTGATTCAAAGGTTGTTATTTTGTATCGTGATTTGCGAAGTTATGGCTTCCGGGAAGCGCTTTATCGAGAAGCCAGGTCGGCTGGAGTGATATTCCTTGAATACGATGTAGAGAAAAAACCGGCTGTAATAATAGGGGATGATGAGCAGCTTAGGCTGACAGTTGAAATCCAACCCGAATCCCGCAGGATAACCCTGCAGCCTGACTTAATTATCCTGAGTACGGGGATTGAACCAGAACCAGATAACCATAGATTTGCCCAGTTGCTCAAGGTACCTCTGAATGAAGATGGATTCTTCTTAGAGGCGCATGTAAAACTACGACCTGTAGACTTTGCGGCTGAAGGGGTATTCCTGGCTGGATTAGCGCATTCTCCCCGTTCAATGGAAGAGACGATCACACAGGCTCAAGCTGCTGCTGTTAGAGCTGTGGCTTTGCTCTCACGTCCTAAATTGGAAGCTACTCCCATTGTTGCCAGTGTCAACCCCAGGTTATGTGCAGCATGTGGTTTATGCGTCGAAATATGCCCGTATGGTGCCCGAAAATTGGAACCAGGCATGATGCATGCTGAAGTTATCGAAGTGCTTTGCCAAGGATGCGGTGCGTGTATTGTCGCCTGTCCAAACAAAGCCAGCCAACAGAAGGGATTTGAATTCCTACAAATGTTTGAAATGATTGAGAGTGCCTTATGACTTCTACAAATGGATTTGAACCTCGTATAGTTGCTTTCCTTTGCAACTGGTGTACATATACTGGAGCCGATCTTGCGGGTACGTCGCGTTTACAGTATCCGCCAAACATTCGTATCATCCGCACCATGTGTAGTGGTGCCGTTGATCCAGTATATGTGTTAAAACCGATTCTTGAAGGAGTTGATGGGGTGTTGATTGGTGGCTGCCACCCGGGTGATTGTCATTACCAATCGGGCAATTATAAAGCTCGCCGGCGTTACATTGCATTAAGAGAAATTTTAAAATCCACAGGCCTTGATGAGGATCGGGTTTGGTTAAGATGGATTAGTGCCAGCGAGGGACAGAAATTTGCTGAGACCGTTACTGAAATGGTTGCATCTATCAAAGATTTGGGTCCAAACCCAATGCGTGACCAGTGGGCTGTTTAAGAGGAAGGATTAATGAACACTTTCATACACGCTGAGAATGGAGATACTCTGACTGCTTTGCGAGGTTTTCTTCGCAAATTATTGGAAGACCAGATCGTGGATGCCTTATATTGCCCTATTAGGTTAGATGGTGGGTCGATTGTACCGACGTTAGTCACTAATCCAACTCATCTTGATCAGGCAGACCCATTAGCGCCTGTAATGTCGATAAATGGCGCCCGGGCTGTCTCATCTCTAACTCGGACTGGAGAGCAGAGAAAGTTAGGTGCGGTTTTGCGTCCATGTGAGATCCGTGCGTTGGTTGAGTTGGTTAAGCTGAAGCAAGCATCTTTGGAACACTTGTTACTTATTGCTGCGGATTGCCCTGGGACATATGAAGCGTGTGATTTCTTTGTTGCTGATCAGCAAGGTAAATATGAATTGGCATCTCATCTGCAATCAGCGGTATCAATGACTGAGCCCGTCATCGATGGACTGCAGCTGCGACCAGCTTGCCAGATGTGTACTCAACCAATTCCGGAGAAAGCCGATATTCATCTGCATTTATTTGCGATTGAAGCAAATAACGGAGTCCATGTAACAGTAAATGACGAGTTGGCTTCAACTCTTCAGTTTCTAGAAGATTCTGAACAACAAACGTCTCAAAACAATACTGGTCTTCAGCAAATGCTTGCTAATCGGAAGGATGTCCGCCAAGAAAGGCTAGATCAAATCAAGAAACAAATGGAAGTTGATGGTGGTTTTAGTGGTTTATTCGAAAATTGCATCCGTTGTCATAATTGCATGACGGTTTGCCCCATTTGTTATTGTAAAACTTGTCTTTTCCGAGGTCAGGCATTCGATCATCTATCCGATCACTATTACACAGCAGCAAGGCGTAAAGGTGCCCTCCGTATGCTTCCTGACACGACACTATTTCATTTGACCAGGCTCAATCACATGAGCTTATCATGTGTGAGCTGTGGGATGTGTACATCTGCCTGCCCTATGGATATTCCAGTAGGTACAATCTTCTCTGCAATAGGCGCGCAAGTTCAAGCGGTTTTTGATTATATGCCTGGACAACAATTAGATGACCCAATCCCATTGATTACGTTTAAAGCAGACGAGTGGACCACAGTAGGTGAGGCATAATGGATGTTGACAGCAATAATTACGAGAATACACTAGTGTCACAAGAGGAGAACTATCACGAAACCTCGGATGAAGGTACTGCGAAAATGACAGGTAAAAACGGTCGACCAAAACCGATTCTCGTGATTGGTGGTGGCATTGCCGGGATTCAAGCTTCCCTAGACATCGCGGATGCCGGGCTGGAAGTATACCTGGTTGAGCGCTCATCGAGCGTTGGTGGGCGGATGGCACAGCTCGATAAAACCTTCCCAACCCTTGATTGTTCATCATGCATCCTCACTCCAAAGATGGCTGACATAACTCGAAAACCAAATTTGCATTTGTTTATCTGTTCTGAGGTAGTCAATGTTGAAGGGCAGGCTGGTGATTTTCGAGTGACTGTGCGAAAACAGCCGCGTTATGTGGATGTAGATGTGTGCACTGGATGTGGTTTGTGTACAGAGGTCTGTCCGGTGGAGTATAGCAGTGATTTTAATGTCGGTCTTGAGATCCATAAAGCTATCTACCGTCGATTTCCCCAAGCGATCCCAGCTGCGTTTGTTATCGAAAAACATGAATCTCCCTGTAAGAATGCCTGCCCGGCTCAAATTCCAGTGCAGGGATACGTGGCTTTAATTGCACAAGGGAAATTCACGGAAGCATTAAATCTGATCAGAAATGCTGGGATACCATTTGCTGGGACGTTAGGGCGAGTTTGCTACCATCCTTGCGAAGATGTTTGTAAGCGTGGCGAATGGGATGAAGCAGTCTCGATTTGTGCACTCAAGCGATTTTCTTACGATGCTGGTCGTAATGGAGACGAGATCACACCAGCCCCGATTAAACATGAAGAGCGCATAGCCATTGTAGGGGCCGGTCCTTCGGGTTTGACTGCTGCCCATCAGCTGCTCCACATGGGTTATCAGGTGACAGTTTTTGATGAGTTACCAGTTGCAGGTGGTATGCTTGCAACCGGTATACCTGAGTATCGTTTACCCCGGGATGTATTGGCTCAAGAAATCGAGGATGTCAGAGCTTTAGGTGCAGAGTTTAAGCTGAACACACCCATAGGGAAGGAAAATGGGCTGCAGTTAGAAGACCTATGCAAGGAATACCAGGCTGTTTACCTGGCAATCGGAGCTCATGGCAGCAGCCGTTTGCGAGTGCCTGGTGAAGAGCTGCCCGGTGTGATGCAAGCAGTACCATTCCTGAGAAAGTTGAACATGGGTGAGGATGTGCGCATAGGCAAGAAAGTTGCGGTGGTTGGCGGTGGCAACTCAGCCATAGACGCTGCAAGATGTGCAATTCGAATGGGCTCTGACGTAAAATTGGTATACCGCCGTTCGCGAGCTGAAATGCCCGCTGCGAGCTTCGAAGTTGCTGCAGCTGAAGAAGAAGGCGTGGAATTGAATTTCCTGATGACACCAGTTCGTGTAATCGAAAAAGGTGGTAAAGCGGTTGCTATCGAATGTGTGCGAATGGAGCTAGGTGAACCGGATGAAAGCGGTCGCAGGCGACCCGTTCCTGTAGAAGGTTCAGAGTTTATTATGGAGGTTGATACGGTCATCGCAGCCATAGGACAAAATGTCCTATCGGAAGGATTGGATGTGGAGACCAAGTGGGGAAATATCGTTGTTGATGAGGTTTCTCTTGAGACCTCTGTTCCTGGAGTGTTTGCTGGTGGTGACGCTGTAATAGGACCCGCTTCAGTGGTTGAAGCAATTGGAGCTGGTAAACAAGCTGCCGAATCAATCCATCGTTACCTGCGCAAAATGGACTTGCACACCGGTCGCAAGCCTACCTGGAAGAAACCCGCAGCCATAGATGTCAACGATTCAAAAGGTATTAAACGAGCACCTCGACAGCATATGGCGGAGCTTTCGGTAAAAGAGCGCATTCTAGGTTTTAACGAAGTCGAACTGGGTTTTACTGAGGAACAAGCCATGGCAGAAGCAAAAAGGTGTTTAGATTGCGCAATTTGCTCTGAATGTATGCAATGCGTTTCTGCCTGTCAAGCCCAAGCTATACGACACGATGATCAACCAGAAGACATTCAAATGCAGGTAAGTTCAATCATAGTAGCGAGTGGATATGATGTATTTGATCCTATTCGGAAACCAGAGTTCGGATATGGGCGTTATCCTGAAGTGATAACCACGATGGAATTTGAACGCCTGGTTTCAGCCTCTGGTCCTACAGCAGGTAGGATCGTATTAAACGGGAGAACTCCGCGTAAAATTGTCTTCATCCAATGCGTAGGCTCGCGAGATTTAAGCCTTGATTTGCCAAACTGTTCACGGGTTTGTTGCATGGCTGTTGCCAAACAAGCGCACCTTGCTCACGATCGCATCGAGAATGCGGAAGTCACAGTGTTTTATATGGATGTAAGGGCTTTTGGGAAGGGTTTTGAAGAATTTTATGACCGAGTTCGTGAAGAGGGAACCATCTACCGGCGTGGAAACCCTTCGGAGATCAGGCGTAAGGGTGATGGGGTTGTAGTTGTTGCTGAAGATACCTTGTTAGGTGAACTGGTTGAAGTTGAAGCTGACCTGGTGGTGCTTGCAGTTGGGATGCTACCTCGCCAGGATGCCAATGGATTAGCTTTAACCTTAGGTATTACTCAAGACGCAGATGGCTATTTCCTTGAAAACCACCCTAAACTTAATACTGTATCGAGCAGCCAACCAGGTATATTTTTAGCTGGTTGCTCTCAAGGCCCAAAGGATATTCCGGATACAGTGGCTCATGCCAAAGCTGCTGCATCTGCAGCAATGATATTGTCAGTCAGAAAAGGAGCCAGTAATGCTCAAAATTGATCCTCACCAGTTCATTGTGGATTATGGTCTTTATGCATGCATACAGTGTGGTAAATGCACTGGGGGTTGTCCAATGGTGGTTAAAACCAGTTTAAATCCTCGCAATCTGATTTACCGCATTATTGTCGCTGGAGACGGGTTCGATATTGAGGGACGCGAAGAACTGTGGGATTGCACGACGTGCTCAACCTGTGCAAGTCGTTGTCCTAAGTTGGTGAATCCCATGGAAGCAGTGATCGGATTACGTAGTGCCTTCGTGGAGAAGGGGAAAATTCATTCTAATGTCAAGGTTGCTCTGGAGAGCACTTTTAGACATGGCAACCCGCTAACAATGTTGCGTGAGGAAAGGTCAGCCTGGGCAGAGAATCTGGAACTCAAGCCCATGCAGCCAGGTGTAGATTACCTGTATTACGCTGGGTGTACACCATCATATGATCCAAGGGTTCAAAAGGTAAGTAAATCTATAGTCAAATTAATGAACAAAGCTGAAGTTAACTTTGGCTATTTGGGAAATGACGAGAATTGCTGCGGGAGTGAGGTGAGGAGATTGGGAGAAGCTGGTCTTTTTGAGATGATGGTTGAGGATAACCAGGAAGTTTTCAAAGAATTTGGTGTCACGAAGATGTTTACCACCTCTCCTCATTGCATGAACGCTTACTTAAAGGATTATCCCCAAAATGGCTTGCAGGTATCCCACTACACTCAAGTACTGGCAAATATCATCAAAGGTATTGATGGAGGTATCCAAAAATCCAGTGATCTTTTTAGCGGAAAAGTAGAGGCAACGGTCACTTATCACGACCCCTGTTACCTGGGTAAGCATAATGGCATTTTTGATCCGCCGAGAGATGTGCTGGCGAGCATTCCTGGAGTGAATTTGGTTGAAATGGATCGCTCTCGAGAGAAAAGCCTTTGTTGTGAAGGCGGTGGAGGTAGGATGTGGCTGGAAGGGACCAACCCGAACATTCGATTAGCCCAAATACGGGTCAAAGAAGCCCTTGAAACCAGAGCTGAAATTCTGGCAACTGCTTGTCCCTTCTGTTTGTTGACCTTAGAAGAAGCGGTAAAACACCTCAATGTCGAGGATAAGATACGAGTTATGGATGTGGCTGAAATTGCCGAGCAAGCCCTATAAGGCGGAGGGCATATAATGAGCTCAAAACCAAGAATTGGTGTTTATATTTGTCATTGTGGGATCAATATTGCAGCAACTGTGGATATCACCGCAGTAACCCAACACGCGGCAAATCTTCCTGGTGTGATTGTTTCCCGGGATTACACCTATATGTGTTCCGATCCAGGTCAGGCGCTTATTAAACAAGACATTGCTGAATTAGAACTTAATAGGGTAGTTGTTGCCTCCTGCTCTCCTCGGATGCATGAACCGACTTTTCGAGCCACTATTGCTGAAGCAGGTTTGAACCCATATTGTTTTGAGATGGCAAACATTCGTGAACAATGTTCGTGGGTGCACGCGGGGAATGCTGAAACTACCAGAAAAGCGATAGATTTAGTTACCTCTGCAGTTGTTAAGGCTGCTCAATTGGAACCGCTTCAAGAACGCCAGGTGCCAGTTACTCCCTCAGCGTTAGTGATCGGTGGAGGCGTTTCCGGAATGCAGGCAGCTCTTGATATTGCTGATGCGGGATTCCAGGTTACTCTAGTTGAAAGAGAGCCTAATTTGGGAGGGCGAGCAGCTCAGCTTTTCAAAACATTCCCCACATTGGAACCCGGCGCGGATATTGCGCAAAGTCTAATTGACGCTGTTTCAAACCATTCTGGAATAAAAGTTCTCACCAATGCTCAATTGGTTGATGTCAATGGTTATATCGGAAACTTTAAAGCTTCAGTTCTTGTCAATGAGAATAGGTTAGATGTACTGGTGGGAACCATTGTTGTAGCTAGTGGATATCAGATTTTTGATGCTCGGCGAAAACCCGAACTGGGATATGGCGTCTATCCTGAGGTTATAACTACCTGGGAGTTAGAGAAATTATTCCAGCAGGAAGGGATCATTAATGATCGCGAACCAAAAAGGGTAGTTTTCATCCAATGTGTTGGGTCTCGAGATCAGACAGTCGGAAATCCATATTGTTCACGTATTTGTTGCATGGTTACGGCAAAGCAAGCCCGACTAATTCGTCAGAAATTCCCCAATGCACAAGTAACTGTCTTTTATATGGATGTTCGTGCATACGGAAAAGGTTTTGAGGAATTTTATGATAAAGCTAGAGAAGATGGGGTCATCTATAGGCGCGGCAATCCTTCAGAAATAATTCGTCGCGAGGATCGATTAGTAGTTCGAGCAGAGGACACCTTACTTGGAGAACCTATTGAACTCGAGACTGACCTTGTGGTTTTGGCGGTTGGAATGGAACCTGATCATCAATCTGAAAGTGTTTCTGGATTGTTGAAGTTAGCCAGATCCACCGATGGATTTTTCCTGGAAGCGCATCCAAAACTGCGCCCTGTGGAGACTGCAACAGCCGGAGTCTATTTGGCTGGATGCTGCCAGGGACCAAAAGATTTAGCAGAGAGTATAAACCAAGCTCGGGCAGCAGCAGCCACTGCCATGATCCCGTTGATGCGAGGTGAAGTTCCAGTAGATGCAGCAACTTCTTTTATTGAAGAAGAATTATGCTCAGGTTGTGGCCAATGTGCAGAAGTCTGTACTTATTCAGCGCTTTCTTTACATCCTGTCCGCAAAGTTATGACAGTTAACGCCGTGTTATGTCAAGGCTGTGGTGCTTGTGCAGCTACCTGTCCATCTGGTGCGATTAATGTGCGCCAATTTACATTTTCTCAATTTATGGCGCAAATCGAGGCATTTTCGGATAGTTGGGAATTACTAGAAAGGGCTATCGACTTCGAAAAAGTATAAGCTGCTGGAAAGCTGATGCGATTTATGACTTGGGTTGCCTGAAAAACTGGTTGAATTAGCGAAAGGATGGTGTAACCATGAAACCTACATGGATTAGAAATACATATGGAGATCCATTATCGACTGTCCGACAGTTCTTCCTTGATCTCTGGCGGATCAGCAACTTGGATGGATTCCTGGCACCAATTTATAAATCTGGGATGCGAGGAGTAGGTCCAGAATTGGTTACAAATCCCGATCAACTGAGTTCTGTGGATCCTTTCATACCTTTTGTCTCTATCAATTCAGCGATAGTTGTTCAAGAAACAGTAAACAAGCATCCTCTTGATCGAATTGGTATAGTGCTGCGCTCTTGTGAAGCGCGTGCATTGCAGCAAATGGTCTTAGATCGTCGATTGTCATTGGAAAACTTATTACTTATTGGTGTAGATTGTATGGGATCATTTCCCATTGATGAATTTGAATGGCGTTATCAAAAAAAGGGTGCTTTGGATCGTATCACTCGAGAAAGTCTACAGTTTTCTCGTCAGGGAGGTATAGCGCCCTATCGGTTACGCACTACTTGTCAGATTTGTTCCACCCCCACAAACGGCAATGTGGATATCAGGGTTGGCATCATTGGATTACCGTCTATTCAAATGTTGCTCATTGTCCTTGAGAATGAGGAATTGGCTGAGCAAATTAATCTAAGCGAGATCGGCGATTATCCTGCTGAACAGTCAGTACTCGATCAACGTCGTCGCTTGTTGAAAACCATCATTCAACGCCATCAGAGTGTGAATTCCCGCCTGCTTGACAATTTGAGTTCAGATCTTCCTTGCACTCTAAATGAAATAAGAGATTTGTTGAGCAAATGCTCACCGTGCAAGAATTGTTTAGAGGCATGCGCAATTTATCCAGGCGTAAAGAATTTTTGGAATGCGAATAATCAGATTGATTTAAGTGGTCTGGAACGTTGGATTATTTCGTGTGTATCTTGTGGCATGTGTGAACAGACTTGCCCTCAGCACCTACCACTTCCGATGATCATCAAGAAGATCAGAAAAGAGTTGATGCGTGAACTGGTGCACTGAGAGATTAATCCGGGAGGAGTAAGTTATGCCCTTACGAAAACAAACTGACCCTATCAAGATTGAGAGGATATTAAAATTAGTGTTTTCTCAACCACGCCCACCTGTTGCACGCTGTCGCCTTTTGAGTTCGGGTTTTGGGCATGGATATATGTTTGACACTCAAGATAATTTAACTGGCAGTAAAGCATGTTTAGGTTGTGGATGTTGTATGGATGCTTGTCCGGTCCTTGCCAGGGATCCACGACGACGTTCTCGTTTAGAGAGCCGGACCTCTCTGGCTTTGGAAACTTTAGTAGGTGAAGATTGCGATCGTTGTGGAAATTGCGCCTTAGCTTGTCCTCAGGTTGACACATCCATAAAACACTATCTGGTGCAGACACACCTGGCTGAAGGGATGGCTGAACTATTGGAAAAAGCAACCTCTGACGAAGCCATGGTGTTGGATCTGGTTTTAAGTTCAGGGCTACAATATCCGTGATAGCCAGAAATAATAGTTGTCAAATGGAGATGCTATGATTGATATCGTAATTATGGGACAACGGTTTGAAGTACCTGAGAGTTTGACCATTTTGAAGGCATTTGAATGGTCTGGTTTCCGGCTCACACGCGGTGTGGGTTGTCGAGGTGGGTTTTGTGGCGCTTGTGGAACAGTTTACCGCCTAGAAGGAGATCATCATCTTTATTATGCTTTAGCCTGCCAGACAGTTGTTCAACCTGGTATGGTATTGGGTCAAATACCATTCTTTCCAGCACAACGACCTCAATATCAATTAGATGAACTCTCCGCCGTTGGCGAAACGCTTTTACAGCTATATCCGGAAACATTACGGTGTTTTGGGTGTAATACATGCACAAAATCTTGTCCACAAGATATCGAAGTGTTAGATTATGTTGCTGCTGCACTCCGTGGTGATTTGGAGGAACTTGCAAATCTATCTTTTGATTGCATCCAATGTGGTTTGTGTGTAGCTCGTTGCCCTGCAGAACTGGTGCCACCCAATATTGCCTTGGTTGGACGTCGCATGTACGGGAAGTATCTTTCTCCACCTGCATTGCATTTAAATCAGCGTGTCGAAGAAATCAAAGCTGGTGTTTATCAATCAGAAATTTCGGAATTATCTTCACTTTCCTTGGATGAGCTGAAAGCACGTTACAACGCCAGAGAGATAGAGGCGTAGATAGTTTATCTATCGCTTAATTACCTTTTTCAGAATTTAGATATGGAGTTCCTATGGAATTTGAATTTCCTGAAGACACCTTAATGCTCCGAGATATGCTACGGCGATTTCTAGAGAAAGAAGCAAAACCGTTGGAGATGAAGTATTTTAACGCTGGGGAACTCGAGGTAGAAGAACGCGCCAGACTGCGCAAAGCGATCGAGCAACTTGGATTGTGGGGGTTGACGGTTCCTGAAGAGTTCGGTGGGGGTGGTCTGGATTTATTGACCACCTGTTTAATTGAGGAAGAATTAGGAAAGACATTTATTCCTGTAGAAATTGGTGAAGTCAACCCTCTTCTGTATGCATCAAATGAGGAACAGATAACCAGATACTTAGAACCAACATTGGCTGGTGAACGAAGAGCGATTCTAGCTGCTCGCGAGCCAACTCCCAATGGAATCAATCCTGACGAATGGACAACAAAGGCTGAGCAGTTCGATGAAATTCTTGAATTGAATGGAACCAAATTGCTCGATAGCGTACCCGCATCTGATGATTTCTTCATTGTACTGGCAAAATTGGATGGAGATTCAGAAAACTCAGGCAGTTTAAGCGCTTTTATTGTTGAGATGGGCACCAGTGGGTTAGAGATTGTAACTGATGATCAAACCCTCTTGAAACTTGAGAATTGCAAATTAAATCGGGACAAAATTTTGGGAAAACCTGGAGATCCACTTGCTTTAAGCCGGGATGATAACGTGAGGATGTTTGTAAGAACGGGGGCAAGATATGTAGGTATTGGAGAGCGGCTCATTGAAATGGCAGCTGAGCATGCTAAATCTTGGGTTTCATTCGAAGCCCCATTATCAGTTAGGCCGGCGATTAACAGGATGTTAGCTGAGATGCGTGTGGATGTGGAAAGCTCACGTTGGTTAGTCTATTATGCTGCTTGGTTATATGATGAGGGCAAGAAAGAACTAGCTCATGCGACTGCAGCCCAAGTGCGTTTGGCAACTGGCGAGATGCTTCAGCGATTAATAGATCGTGTAACCATGGTCTTTGCTGGACCGGGACCATCTCCTGAAATTGAACCCCATCGTTTTGTAAAGGGGCTTGTCTCATCTAAAGCATTCGAGAGAGTTCTCGAACAAACTCGTGCAATCGTTGCTGAAGAAGTACTGAAACACCAATAGGTATAAAGTGGTTATGAGTGGTGGTGGAGGAGTGTCATGAATGTCAATAGAGTCTTAGAGGTCCACGAAGGAGTCCCGGTCAGAAGATTGCGGGAATTTATGGGAACATTATGGCGAGAGGCGAATTTGAACGCTGTAATGGCACCTTTTGAGAAACCTGCGAGTTCATTTGTAATTTTCAAAGAATGTAACAATCCAGTTGAATTGGAACAATTAAACCCCTTCATCCCGGTGATGCATGCAAACGCTGCTTTATCTGCAATCGACTTCATCGGTAAGCGGGAAGGCCAGCGAGTAGCAATAATCCTGCGACCATGTGAGTTGCGCGCCTTCACAGAATTAAAGAAAAGACCGTCAGTTCAATTTGATGTCGATTCGACAATAATAATTGGTGTAGATTGCCTGGGAACGTTTTCAAGGGAGGATTTTTCTAGCCTTGTTGAGGTTGAAGGTATAGAGTACATAACCGCAGATGTTCTCAGAAATGCAGCTGAAGGTGGTTTGCGACCACAACACTTCCGCACGGCATGTCAGATATGCGATTGGTCTGGGCCAAAAGGTGCCGACATTACGATTGGTACCATAGGAGTAAACTCTGATCAATTCCTGCTTGTTATCGTAAAAGATGAAAATACTGAAGATCAGTTGAAGGTTACCGCGTTGACTGATGATAAAGCCAGCGAATATCAAGTTTCTCACCGAGAAATCGTTGTTGGTGCTATCGCTGATACCAGGGCAGATATGCGTGAACATCTCTTTTCAGAAGTCAATGGAATGGGACGATTCGATGAGCTGGGAAGTTTTTTAGCTTGGATGGCGAATTGTTCACTTTGTGGCCGCTGTTTGAGTGCTTGTCCACTTTATCGAGGGGAATTCAAGGGAAAATTTGGACAGGTACTTGATACATCTTCAGACCGGCATGTTTTATCTGAGCTGGTTAATTTGGGTCGCTGGATAGCGCTGTGTTCGGGTTGTGGGATGTGTGAACAATCCTGCGACCGCAATGTTCCTTTAACCCTACTTCTGTCATCTCTAAGTCATCGAATACGTAGGGAGTTGAATTATTCTCCTGGTGATCCTATCCAACAAGCACCCTGGCTCTAACTCTACTTAGATTTGTAAATACCTTGGAGGTATCAATGTCTTATCCAGCGTCAATTCGAGAATCCTTGACTAAAGTGGAGGCCTCCCGCAACAGTCGGTTGGGAGTTGCATACCCCCGAATGACTCCCGAGGAACGTCAGACAATTCTGAATGAGTACCATCCAGATTATATAACCGAAGCGTTCAGACAACTTCGGATTGGACCAAATAAAGGCGATCGGACGCCGATGGAGTTGGCCGATGCGCTTGAGGCATCACCAATCGTAAATCCAATGGACTTAAATTTAGATGAATATCATTCATCATGTGATGTGTTAATCATCGGGGGGGGCGGAGCAGGAACAAGTGCAGCATTACTGGCGCATGCTAATGGAGCAGATGTATTAATTACCACAAAGCTGCGCTTAGGGGATGCCAATACCATGATGGCGCAAGGAGGCATTCAGGCTGCTGATAAAGAGAACGATTCTCCGGCAACTCATTATCTCGATGTGATTGGTGGGGGTTCATTTACTAACGACCCAGCTTTAGTAGAAGCATTAGTCATGGATGCACCAGTTGTAATTTCCTGGTTAGAGTCTCTGGGTGTAATGTTTGATAAGGAACCCGATGGCACCATGAGGACAATTCATGGTGGGGGCACCAGTCGTAAGCGTATGCATGCTGCCCGTGATTATACAGGTGCAGAGATAATGCGTGTATTAAGGGATGAAGTTCGTTCGAATATTGGTGATACACCTCCAACGATCCGGGTTTGGGAATTTCGACCGGTTGTCGAACTACTTCTTGACGAAGAAGGTCGTATAGCAGGAGCAGTGCTCAAAGATTTGGATATAGGTAAATTGATGGTTGTAAAAACCAAATCGGTTGTCATTGCAACTGGAGGAAGTGGTCGCTTGCATTACCAGAAATTCCCCACAACAAACCATTATGGAGCTACCGGTGACGGTTTGGTGCTCGCTTATCGTATAGGCGCGAAACTCGCCTTTATCGACACCATGCAATACCATCCCACTGGTTGTGCATATCCTGAGCAAATATTAGGCCAGTTAGTTACAGAAAAAGTGCGTGGTTTAGGTGCTCAGGTTTGTAATGTAGATGGCGAGCAATTTGTCTATCCATTAGAAACCCGCGATGTCGAGTCGGCAGCCTTTATACGCGAGTGTTCATCCAAGGGTAAAGGGGTGATTACACCAACAGGACAGCCATGTGTATGGCTGGACTCACCCATGATCGATCTGATTCATGGCCCAGGCACAATAGCAAAAGAACTGCCTGCAATGGTTCGGCAATATAAAAGATTCGATATCGATATGATTCGCGAACCCATATTAGTCTACCCAACATTGCATTATCAAAATGGCGGGATTTTTATTCATCCTGATGGCGGTACTGACGTTCCAGGTTTGTATGTGGCTGGAGAAGCTGCCGGCGGTATTCATGGTCGCAACCGACTGATGGGGAACAGTTTGTTGGATATTTGTGTGTTCGGGCGTAGAGCTGGGATTGCAGCAGCAACATATTCAAGCGATGTTCGTCCGGGAAAACCCACGCTAGATCATCTTGATCCATGGATACAAGCACGTAAGCAAGCTGGGATATCAGAGGGAGCACCTTCACCAGTCATCCTGCCTGATTATACTGTTCGGGAGGAGACAATACCAGCATCTTCGTGACTCAAACAAGCTGCATAATAGTTTTACCAGCATAATCGCGTAAATTCTCTTATCTTAATTTTTTTTTAGGTAGAATTTAACCATCAATGGACAGCAAGGTTCGTACATCTTGCTGCTAATGGTGTAGTTTTTCATCCTTAGACATGAATGGAAGAATAACATTTGGTGTTGCTTCTCTTGCTGCTGCCACATTACTTTTGGAGAGCACACTCACCCGTTTTCTGGCTGTAGCTCAGTATTATCATTTCGCGTTCTTAGTCGTTAGTCTTGCTCTACTCGGATTTGGTGCGAGTGGATCAATTTTGGCTTTATTCCCTCGACTTCATTCATTAAATAGATCCGCTGATAAAACCGATAATAAAGTGTTTGGGGGAATTTTGCCATTAACTGGATTGGGATTTGCAGTTAGTGTTGGTCTGGCATACTATGTAGTGAATTTTATCCCTTTCGACAGTTACTCAATTGCATGGGAAAGGCGTCAGATAATCTATTTTGTTATTTATTACCTTGTTCTGTCTTTACCATTTCTCTTTAGTGGGTTGGGAATCGGAGCATCTTTGGCAGCCAGCGTTGGTCGTAGTCATATAGTCTATGCAGCCAACCTTATAGGTTCTGGACTTGGTGCAGTGATCGCGTTAGGAGCTTTATGGCTTGCGGGGGTTCCAGGCGCAATGGTATTGAGTGCCTTGGTGGGACTTCTTGTTCTATTCTCAGGAGACACCAACAAATGGTCTACACTTAGACGTCTAACAGTGATTTCCTTATTTGTTTTAGGTAGTGGTGTATTTTTCATCTTAACTGTAATCAACTTGGGCAACCATTCTCCTGTTGGTCTAACTCTTTCACCATACAAAGGTTTATCCCAATCTTTACGGTATCCAGGGTCTGAAGTGATATTTGGTCGATGGAATTCGATATCAAGGATCGATATCGTTGCTGATGCTGGAACTCGATTATTACCTGGTTTGAGTTATACATTTCAAGGGCTACCTCCACCTCAACATGGATTGTCGTTGGATGCTGATTCTTTACAACCTATTAGCCTTGTGTTGCCTGGAGAATTTAATGCAGCAGACTATATGCCTGAAGCTGTTGCTTTCCAACTACGCCCAAATGGTCAAGTATTAGTATTAGAGCCTGGGGGAGGATTGGGAGTACTTCAAGCATTGGCTGGGGGAGCTAGAGAAGTTACTGCTGTTATCAGCAACCCTTTGATTCGTAAAGGGGTGGAAGCAACATCACAGGACACAGCCATATATTCCCAACCTGGAGTTTACGTAGCAAATGATACTGCGCGTGTTTTCCTACAACGCGATCAAAATTTTTTCGATGTGGTTTATTTTCCATTAACAGACGCCTATCGACCGGTTACAAGTGGGGTATATAGCCTTTCAGAGACATACGACCTGACAATTGAAGCGTTCGAAAGGATGTTGGAACGGGTTGATGAAAATGGAATATTTATAATAACCCGTTGGCTTCAGGTTCCTCCCAGTGAAAGTATTCGCACAATTGCAGCCATAGTCACTGCATTAGAGAGAGGCTTCCTTGTAGAACCTGATGATGCTCTGGTGGCTTTCAGGGGTATCCAGACCATGACTATAATGGTTAAACCAGAAGGTTGGGATGAGTCAGAAGTAAAAAGGATACGTGAGTTCACTGCCCAGAATCGATTTGACCTCGTTTGGACACCTGGTATCCTCGCCGAAGAAACCAATCGATTCAATATCCTTCCTGAATCATCTTACTACCAATTGGTACGAGATCTTTTGGGGGCTGAGGATCGCATAACCTTTTATAAAGATTACCCCTTTGAGATTACTCCCCCGACTGACAATCAACCATTCTTCTTTCATTTTTTTAAATGGGAACAAACCCAGGAACTCTTGGCTGTTTTAGGAATGATGTGGCAGCCCTTTGGGGGAAGTGGCTATTTTGTCCTGATTGCACTCTTGGGATTGGTTATCGTATTTAGTGTTGTTCTTATTTTCGTCCCGGTTGTATATATGGATTTATTAAAGAGACGTTCTAACATCAAGAATATAAGGGAGATTGAACCAGGGTTCCCGCAGGCTAAGCGGTGGCAAATTCTGGTCTATTTTGGGATGTTGGGCTTGGGTTTTCTGTTTGTTGAAATCCCGATAATACAGCGCTCGATTTTATTACTTGGACATCCTATATTTGCTTTTTCGATAGTTATATTGGCAATATTGACATTCTCAGGACTTGGAAGCTCATTAGCTCGGGCATCCTGGCTTCCAAGAAGGTGGATCTTTTTTGCCTTAGTAATAATGGCTTTGATTACTCCTTTTCTCTTTAATTTATTGAACATTGCGGCTTTGGGATTGCCATTTGTGGTAAGGGTTATCATGGTGGTCCTTACATTGGCACCTCTATCTGTCTTGATGGGTTTGCCATTCCCACTAGGTTTAGCCTGGTTGGAAAGAATGAGGGGCAAAGCTAATTATGATAATCTAATACCATGGGCATGGGCAATCAATGGATGTGCTTCGGTTATTTCAGCGGTTCTAGCAGCATTGTTCGCTTTGAGCTTCGGTTTTATGACCGTACTACTCATCGGTGCTGCTGCTTATGGCACGGCAGGAATCTTGTATGCCAGTTTGAGGTGGTAATGCTGGATTACCTGGTTAGTGGAACGAACCTGACACCTCCCAAATTAGTCGCCTTTAGTTCCCCTTCAACTTTTTCGAATAGCCAAAGCGTTTGCACGCTTCCGATAGGGCCAATAGGGATAACCATTCGCCCGCCTTCCGCCAACTGATCAGCAAGAGGTTGAGGCAGGTGGTCTGGCGCTGCAGTAACAACAATAGCATCAAAAGGAGCGAATTCTTCCCAACCAAAATAACCATCGCCAGCTCGTATATTAACATTCTTGTATCCTAAGGCGTCGATGTTATTTTCTGCAGATTCAGCTAACTCAGGGATAATCTCCACGGTAAAGACTTCTGCACCCATTTCTGCTAAAATCGCTGCCTGGTAACCACTCCCAGTACCTATTTCTAATACCCTGTAACCAGGTTTTATTTGAACTACTTCAGTCATTAATGCAACGATATATGGCTGTGAAATTGTCTGCCCATGACCTATCGGTAAAGGGTGGTCTGCGTATGCCTGGTTTAGGTATTCTGTTGGCACAAAAAGGTGCCGTTTTACAATACGCATACTTGCCAATACATTTGGGTCACTAACTCCTCGAGCTTCGATCTGGTTGGATACCATCGATTCCCTAACTTCCATAAAGGTATCTGTGGCAATCGTCTCTGGTGTGAATCCAGTATCAATTTCCATTACAACTGTAGGTGAGGCAGGCAAATCATCTGTTTGGCAGCTGGAAAGGAGAAGAATTAGAGAAATTATCGGGATCAATTGACGTATCATGGAAAACCTCCATTGTTTCAAAAAAATACTAGCGCAACAATGGATTGGTGTCAATCCAATATGCCAAATGATGTTATCATTCATGTTAGCTTTGGCAAATATCCAAACGGAGACCCTTTCAAACAGAGCATAAAAGAGAGAGGTATTTTAATGGACGATTTGGTCTATTTTTATCCTACAGGCCATCAAGCACACGCTCAAGATGGTCATCCAGAACGACCTGAGCGGGTGGAAGCCATTCGCCAATCCTTAGAGCAGATTGGATGGTGGGAGAAGTACTTGAAAATTGAGCCTGTGAGTATCCCGGATGAAGTTTTATTCAGGATTCACGATCCGCAATACGCGGCTAGAGTTCGGGAGGTGTCAAACCAGGGACAGTGGTTTGATATGGATACTTATTCTACACATGCTTCTTATGACCTGGCTCTGAAAGCTGCCGGTGGAGGCGTGGCTGTTGCCGAGCGAGTATGGGAACGAGAAGCGCGGAGAGGTTTTGCTCTCACTCGCCCACCAGGTCATCATGCTACACCCAGTCGCGCGATGGGATTTTGCCTGTTAAATAATATAGCAATCGCGGCTGAATATTTGCTTCAAGTGAAAGGCGCTTCTCGGCTGGCAATCATCGATCTTGATCTGCATCACGGCAACGGTACAGAACGAATATTCTATAACCGAGGTGATGTTTTCTATATTTCAACCCATCAATCTCCGCTCTATCCCGGCACGGGGGAGTTGAGAGATACCGGTTCTGGGGAGGGAGAGGGATTTAATGCTAATTTTCCCTTACCGCCATTTTCTGGAGATCGAGCCTTCAAAACAATTATGGATGAATTAATCGTTCCATTATTATTCAATTTTAAACCGGAAATGATTCTGGTAAGTTACGGTTTTGACACTCACTGGAGAGATCCACTTGGGAGTTTGTTGCTTTCGGCTAGGGTATATGGAGATTTGATCGCTTTATTAAGTTCATGGGCGGATCAGTTCTGTGATGGTAGGATCGCTTTATTCCTGGAAGGTGGTTATGATATTGATGCAGCTAAGATTTGCAGTCAAGCTGTCACTGCGGCGATGTTAGGACAAGAGTGGGAAGATATTCTGGGTTCAGCGCCAAATCCTGAAAATTCCCAATGGGAAGGTATGGTACGCCAAGCAATAAAATTATGGAGGCTATAAAGAGATAAAAACATGGAAAACTTAAAATCAAATCAAAAGAAGGAAAAAATTTCAGGTACTGTTTCAGGATCTGTGTGGTTAAATTGGATTGGGTCTCAAATGATGACCGGTTTTGATTCGCGGGGGACTCCTTTGGTAATTGGCCGTTGGCCAGAGCGTGACCCAGAATCTATAGGATTAAAAGCATCTGACCTGCTGTTATTAGCAGCTGCCGCATGCTCATCTTATGACATCATCACGATCCTGACTAAACAGCGAGAACCATTGGAAAGTTTAGAGGTCACCTGCACTGGAGACCAGGAAAAAGAGCCTCCTTTTAAATTTGTCCGCATCCATCTGCACTACCGATTAAAAGGTTCGATAAACGCAGAAAAAGTAGAACGCGCTATAGAGCTTTCTGAAGAGAAGTACTGTTCAGTCACGAACACCTTGAAAGGAAATGTCGAAATTAGCAGTGATTATGAAATCATGTAAGAGTAGAAAAAAAGCTTTGATGTATTTGCATACAAATAAGCTTTTAATGATTGAGTATATTTGATATGGAGTTGGAGAATCAGAAAATGGAAACTTCTATAAGAATTAGCCATTCAGAGTATGAAGCGAGAGTAACTCATCTTTTGGAATATATTAAGTCTCAACAACTCTCAGGAGTAGTGCTTTTTGACAATTACTATATCCTTTACTATACTGGGTTTGCCTTCATTCCAACTGAAAGACCAATAGCGTTTGTAATGAATTCTAGAGGGGAGAAGGCATTGTTCGTACCTCGGCTGGAACAAGAGCACGCTGAGAGCAATGCACTTGTTCAAAATGTCGCTCATTATATCGAATATCCATACACACCACATCCGATGGATGTGTTCAAGAAGACCCTTGTAGATTTGGGCATCCGGAAATCGATAGGTGCCGATAACGATGGTTATCCATGGATACTTGGTTACCGCGGTCCAACCTTGAGTGAAATTAATGGGGGAAAGATCTTTCATGTATCATCATTCATTGAAGACCAGATGATGATAAAGAGTCCAGCTGAATTGTCCCTTATCAAGGAGAGTGTTAAGTGGGGCAATTTAGCTCATGTTCTGTTACAGCGATATACAAAAGTAGGGGCTACCGAGACTGAAGTTAGCCAGAGAGCCAGCAATGAAGCAAACCTGATCATGTTGGACACTATTGGTCCAATTTATCGTGCGCAAAGCCCATTTTCTGATGGTGCTGGAGCAGGCTATCGTGGTCAGATTGGGCGCAATGCTGCTATCCCTCATGCATTAGCTAACAATATAGTTTTCCAAGTTGGAGATGTTTTGGTGAGCGGTGCAAGTGCTCCAGTTTGGGGATACAATTCGGAGCTGGAGCGGACGATGATCATTGGTGAGGCAACATCCGACCAGCAGAAAATGTTCGATCACATGGTCACGCTGCAAGATATTGCCTTAAATTCTATCAAACCTGGTGTAAGGTGTGCTGATGTTGATAGAAAAGTCCGGGATTATTATGAATCCAGTGATTTGATGCCGTACTGGAAGCACCATGTAGGTCACGCAATTGGTTTGCGCTATCATGAAAGTCCATTTTTGGATCTAGGAGACCAAACTGAGATAAAACCAGGAATGGTTTTTACAGTTGAACCTGGCTTATACGCTCCGGAGATTGGTGGTTTTCGGCATTCGGATACCGTTGCCGTGACAGAAGAAGGGATTGAGAGGATGACATATTATCCTCGGGATCTTGATGATTTAACAATACCAGGGTGATTTCGTATAGACATTTTTGTAAATTAATTTTGAGTTATTCAATCATGAACATATCAATCAACAAACCTTGTGTTTTAGGCTTTGTAAGTGACCTTTACTTTAGTACGAGAATTGACAGTGTTGCAGATCGGTTGGGATTTGAGTTTGTTACGATTGAGGAGGTTGAATATTTTCAATCCAAACTGCTGTCCAGCGAATTTCATGGTTTAAACATTGGTATAAAAGGATCCCTACTTGAGGTCATATCCAATTTGAAACCAGTATTAATTATCTTTGATTTGAATAACCATTCAATTCCTTGGGAGGATTGGATTAAATTAATCAGCATTGACCCTGCAACTCGTAGAATACCAATAATTTCTTACAGCTCTCATAAAGATTTAACTGCAATAGATTCAGCTAAAAAGAATGGGGCGAAAGTAGTATTCGCACGGTCACGTTTTATCTCTGATTTGCCCAATATTATTAGCAAATTCGCCAATCTGCCTGATGTCGACGGAATTGAATCTGCCTGCCAAGATCCACTTGATGGGAGGGGGATTATCGGTCTTGAAAAATTCAACCAAGGGCGCTACTTCGAAGCCCACGAATATTTGGAACAGGCTTGGATGGAAGATAATTCCGTAGGACGCAATCTTTACCGAGCGTTATTACAAGTCGCGGTTGCTTATTACCAGATATCTCGCGGGAATTTCAGAGGAGCATTCAAGATGTTTTTACGCTTAAGACAGTGGTTAGATCATTTGCCGAATCAGTGCCGTGGGGTAAATATTGCGAAATTACGGGAAGAGGTCCGATTGGTACATGAAAAGTTAATCGATCTCGGTTCTGAGAGGATCGGGGAATTTGATC
>JACUUU010000304.1 GCA_014859065.1 Anaerolineales bacterium | reverse complement strand
AGCGTGCCCAGGGTTACATAGCCCTTATCCGTGAAGGACGCTGGCAAGATGCAATGCGGGTGATCAAGATGGACAACCCATTCCCGGGCATTTGCGGACGGATTTGTAACCATCGTTGTGAGACCGCCTGCAACCGCAACCAGGTGGATGAACCGATTAATATCCGCGCATTAAAACGTTTTGTGACCGATAAAGTATACGCTGACTCTCGCCCACCAATCGAGCCAGCCGAAATAAAATTTCCCCATCAGCGTGTAGCGATCATCGGTGCTGGCCCTGCCGGACTGACGGCCGCTCAAGACATCATCAAGACTGGTTTCCCGGTCACCATCTTTGAAGCGATGCCTGTAGCTGGGGGTATGCTGCGCCTGGGTGTCCCCGAATACCGCTTACCTGACGAGATTATCGAACGAGAAGTACAGGATATTGTTGATTTAGGCGTTGATCTGCGCCTGAACTCCCCGGTAAGCAATTTGGATGACATCTTTGCGGAAGGTTTTGCTGCCGTTCTTATTGCTGTCGGTGCTCACGAGGGTATCCGTTTGCCAATACCCGGCGCAGATCTAGAAGGTGTTTTGATTAACACTCACTTTCTACGTGACGTGCGCTTAGGTAAATATTCAAAAAATGGCGATCAAGGAAAAGGGCAGCAAGAACTCGGAAAGAATGTCTTGGTGCTAGGTGGTGGGAATGTTGCCATCGATGTTGCCCGCAGCGCCGTGCGCTTAGGGTGTCGCGTCTCTCTGGCTTGCCTAGAAAGCCGTGAACAAATGCCAGCTCATGACTGGGAAATTAATGCTGCAGAAGAAGAGGGCATCTCGCTTTACCCAGCACGCAGCTTCGAAGCAATCTTAGGCGATGATCAAGGTCGCGTATCCAGTGTCGAATGTATGCAGGTCAGTTCTTTCAATTTTGATGAGGGCGGTCGTTTGAATGTGGAGAAAATCCCTGGTTCGAATCACTCGATACCATGCGATACAGTGATCTTCTCGGTTGGGCAGCGTGCCGGTCTGGCTTTCATCCCCAGTGATGCCGGTGTCGGCCTTACCTCTACCCGCACGATAGCCATCAATCCCAATACATTCGCTGCCACCCGTCAGGGTGTATTTGCCGCCGGTGATAGTGTCTCTGGGACTGCGTTCGTGATCGAAGCGGTAAACAGTGGTCATAAAGCTGCCCGCTCGATAATTCGCTATTTGCAGGGTGAACATCTCGAACCACCAACTCATCCTGATTTGCCTGTCGTTCATCTATCCAAAGATGAGATTGAGGAGCGTATCACCAGAGGCGAGATAAGCCACCAGCCTCGTGTCCCAATGCCACAATTGCCTGTTGAAGCCCGCATCGATAATTTTGTCGAGGTTGAAGGAGGCTATGACGACTCAAGCGCTCAAGCAGAAGCGGCTCGCTGTCTGGCTTGTGGTATCTGCTCAGAATGTATGAGCTGTACATTTGCCTGCGGGGTGAATGCCATCAACCATGACATGGTCGCCAGCCAGCAGACTATTCAGGCAGGTGCGGTCATTTTAGCGCCTGGCTATCAAATCTACCGTGCTGAGCTTTCTGAAGAGTACGGCTTTGGACGCTACCCGAACGTAATTAACGCCCTGCAGTTCGAACGCATACTCTCTGCCTCTGGCCCAACTAACGGACACATTCAACGCCCTTCCGATGGTGCCAGCCCGAAACGCATCGCCTTTCTACAATGTGTTGGCAGCCGTGACCAGAACCATGATTACTGCTCCGCGGTGTGCTGTATGTATGCCACCAAGGAAGCTGTTATGGCTATTGAACATGCCCGGGCTGAATCCCGTATGGGTCTTGGCGATGGTAATGTGCACTGTCAGGTCTTCCTTATGGATACCCGTGCATACGGTAAAGGTTACCAAGATTATTATCAACGAGCTGAAGAAAAGTATGGTGTTCAATACACACGCTGTCGCATTAGCTCTCTAAAAGAAGACCCACATACGAACAATCTGATCATTCGATATTCAAACTCTTATGAAGGGGATTCCAAGGTCCAGGAAGCATCTTTTGATTTGGTCGTCCTGTCGGTTGGAATGGAAATTTCTCAAACTGTGCGCACCTTAGGGAACCGTCTGGGAATTGAGCTTGATGAATATGGGTTCTGCCATACTACGCTTTTTGACCCCTTACAGACTAGCAGACCGGGTATCTATGTCGCTGGTCCATTCCGTGAACCTAAAGATATCCCTGAAACAGTAGTTGAAGCTAGCGGAGCTGCTGGGGCTGCAGCTCGTTTGTTAACAGAATCACGGCATACCCTCACGAAGACCTTAGAATACCCACCAATGAAAGATGTAATTGGCGAGAAAACCCGAGCTGGAGTTTTTGTCTGTCATTGTGGGAGCAACATCGGTGGCTATCTAGATGTCCCTGATGTGGTCCGCTATGCTCGTACGCTTAAGGGCGTAGTTTATGCAGAGGATAATCTTTACACCTGCTCTCAAAACACCATTTTAGAGATCATCGAAAAAGTAAAAGAATTAGAGCTTAACCGTGTAGTAGTAGCTTCGTGTACACCTTTAACCCATGAGCCTCTCTTTCAAGATGCAATTCGCCAGGCTGGGTTGAATCCACATTTGTTTGAGATGGCAAACATTCGCAACCAATGTTCGTGGGTGCACCCAAATGATTGGGATGCAGCCACTGCCAAAGCGAAAACACTGGTAAGAATGGCAGTCGCCCGTGCTATCCAGCTCGAACCTCTTGAGACTTCTGAGTTTGAAGTAAAAAAATCTGCCGTGGTAATCGGAGGAGGCATTGCTGGGATGACTGCTGCCCTTACTCTTGCTGATCAGGGTTTTCCAGTTCACCTCATTGAATGCACTGACAAACTTGGGGGCAATCTGCGCAAATTGCGATCCTTTGTCCCTCACAGGAATGAAAAAGATGTCAAATTTGCTGGATTAACCTATCCTTGCAATTCACCACAAGAATTTCTTCAGAATATGATTGGGCAGGTGACTGATCATTCCCTGATCAATATCTACATAGGTACTAATCATGTTGAAACCACGGGTTTCAAAGGTGGTTTCCTGTCCACCTTCCACAAGGGTGAAGATATTTTCCAGGTTGAACATGGAGCTACCATAATCGCTACTGGCGGAATCGAGTATAAAGGTCCTGAATACGGTTATGGACTACACCCTCGCGTCCTTACCCAGCAGGAATTTGAGGCATTTCTTGATGGTGAACCGATATCTGAAAAGCCATCAAATAACGGAGTTCCAGGTTCAAACCTGAAAATCGACGACATCAAATCACTAGTCATGATTCAATGTGTAGGTCCTGCCGAAAAATATTGCAGCCGGATATGCTGTACCACGGCCCTCAAGAATGCTTTACTGGTTAAAGAGCTGTTCCCTCAGATAGATGTGACCATCCTGTATAAAGATATACGCGTCTTTGGGTTCAAAGAATGGCTCTACACAGCTACCCGTCGTGCAGGAGTACGTTTTATCCATTACGAATCTGATCATAAACCCGATGTAACCAATACTTATCAAAATGAAATAGCACCTAGGCTTGGAGTTCGCTGCATGGAACCAGTTTTAGGCAAGGAGATTGTTCTCCAACCCGACTTACTGGTCTTAAGTAATCCGATAGTCCCGCCAGAAAATATAAACAATTTAGCGACTGGTTTGAAACTACCTCTCAGTCTCGAAGGTTTCTTCCTTGAGGCCCATATCAAGTTGCGACCGGTCGACTTTGCTACAGAAGGTGTATTCATGGCTGGGTTAGCACACTACCCCAAGCTCATGGATGAAACCATTGCACAAGCACAGGCAGCTGCCTCTCGAGCAGCCATCATCCTATCTCAAAAGAGTCTGCTTACGAACGCCCAGGTAGCTACAATAGATCAATCCAAATGTGTAGGTTGCCTAACCTGTGTACGTGTTTGTCCTTTTGATGTTCCTAAAGTAATTCGGGAACCAATCGGTGTCGGGAAGATCAGCGGTGCTGCTTATATCGAAGCAGCAATCTGTCACGGTTGTGGGACTTGTGCATCCGAGTGTCCTGCCAAAGCAATTCAATTGATGCATGCTACTGATCAACAAATATTGTCCAAACTCGATGCTCTCTTTGCAAAGGAGTTACATATTGTCCAACGAGAATTTTGAGCCCGAAATAGTCGCTTTCTGCTGCCACCACTGCGCTTATGCAGCTGCCGACCTGGCTGGTTCTATGCGGTTGGAATACCCTACTTCGATAAAGATTATAGAGTTACCCTGCTCGGGTAAGCTGGATGTGATTTATCTGCTGAGAGCCATAGAAAATGGCGCTGATGGTGTGATGGTCGCGGGTTGACTGGAAGGTGATTGTCATTACCTGGATGGTAATATAAACGCCCGCCGGCGAGTTGAATATACGAACATGCTCTTGAAAGAGATCGGCATTCCGGGAAGACGCATCCAGATGATAAATCTTTCATCAGCTATGGGAGGCCAGTTCGCTTGGTCAGCCGCTGAGATGACTGCTGAAATCAGACAAATGGGGCCTAACCCTCTGCGAAAT
>JACUUU010000303.1 GCA_014859065.1 Anaerolineales bacterium | reverse complement strand
TCGAGGGTTATGAATAAGTTTCATAACCCTCGATTAGTCCTTATTTCTAATTTATCTTCTGAAAACTAACCCTCAGATACCAGTTGTTGTAAGAATAGATGATTAAATCCCACTGGCTTAAGTACGTGTTTATTGCGGCATATTTTTTGGTTGGTTTTGGTTTTCTGATGACCATGTTTTCACATTGGGCTTACGATGACCCTTTCATAACCTATCGATATGCGCATAATCTTGCTGACGGCATGGGTTTTGTATATAACCCTAATGAGCATGTACTGAGTACTACAACACCACTGTTTACGATCGTGCTGGCGTCACTGAATTGGCTTTGGCTCGATCTCCCATCCATCGCTAATCTGATTGGAGTAGTCAGCCTGCTGGTTGCGGCAATTTTTCTGTGGGATTTATCTGGATCCATGAAAGCTCCCATGGTAGGATGGGCTGGATTACTGCTTTATCCCACTTTTCCATTGCTGGTCATGACCTTGGGATCAGAAACACCTTTATATTTAGCATTTAGTTTGGGCGCATTTGCATTTTACGCCCGAGAAAATTACAGGATGACTGCCGCTCTGACTGCACTGGCAGTATTAACCCGACCAGATGGAATTTTAGTCGCTTTCGTATTAGGTGTTGATTACCTTATTCGTTTATTTGGCTTTCAAAGTCTCCAAGAAAACAATAATTCAAGAATGTATCTGAGGATCAACACTCAACTTTTCGGTCAATTTGGGGTAACTTTGCAGCGAATAGTGCGGACTATACCCTGGTATGCAGTCGTTTTATTCATCGGTCTAACATTACCCTGGTTTATTTATGCCTGGACAAACTTTGGCTCCCCAATTCCTGCAACCATGTCTGCAAAACAGTTGCAAGGCTCTATGGCGATTAGCGAAAAATTTGCCCCAGGTTTACTGTCAATTGCCGGTCAATATGCTGCTCACTGGCAGTACTGGCTACAGTTGATACTATCTATAGTCGGCGTAATCTATTTAATAATGCGGGCACATCGGTGGCTAATCCTCATAGCTTGGATGGTTCTTTATTTCATTGGTTACACGATCTTAGGAGTTAGCAGGTACTTTTGGTATTATGCGCCATTGCTGCCTGGGTTTCTAGTACTTGTCGGGTTAGGAATAGAAGCGATAACTGGAACAGCCAGATTCTTTATGAGTAAACGCTCCTGGTATAGATGGCTTATTCCATTGTCGATCGGTATTGTATTGGTCCTATTTTCTGCTCAGATAGTTCATCTTTATCAACTTAAAGCTGTACCTGATGGACGTTACCCTATTTACCGAGAAGTTGGAGAGTGGCTGCAGGCTCACACCGAGCCCGGTTCGTTAGTGGGCACATTAGAAGTGGGTATTATTGGCTATTATTCCCAACGAGAGATGATCGATTTCGCTGGACTTATTTACCCACAGGTTGCAGCTCAACTTTCACCACATACCAATTATGAAGACGCTGCTCTTTATGTTCAAGAGACTTTCAAACCAGACTATATGGTTCTACATGAAGGACTCTTCCAACGTCTAGAGCAAACTTTGATCGAGAAGCGATGCAATTTAGCTCGATACTTTGTTGGGGAGAGACATGGTTTTGCTTCCAATCTTTCAATATATGTATGTAACTATTAGTTAATATCACTGATATTTCCCCATTATCAAAGCGAATTTCTCTTATTTGTGGAGCAAAGCTGACTGAGGTGTGAAAAAAGGTTGTTTTTTGGGGTAATGCAATTATAATTACCTCACATTAAGACAGCTAAGAGAAGCAAGATATTTACAAACATCAAATAGTAGGATATCTACTTTGTTGCATACCAGCCTTGTCGAAAACTGTTTCATGTTTATAAATTTCCTGAAAATATGTCTGAAATAAACTGATTATTTCATCAGTTATCATGGGGATGCATCTCTTATTGATAAGAAATATCAAATATTGCTAGCCACGATTTTAATTTCTACAATACTGGTGTATTCAAGTGATCGAGTGAATCTAAAAGACTAAGGATGGGAGATGTTACGCCGAAACACGAATTCTATTATCCTGGCAATTATTCTGGATTTATTCAGCATTGGAATAGCTATAATTGCTGCTAATTGGCTGCGATTAAATCTACCCTTTGGTCGTCCATTACGGGCTGAACCAGGCATTGAGACCCTCTTGCTCGAGGCAGTGGTTTTATTCCCAGTCATCTTTTTGCTGCTTTCCCTTTATGACCCACGGCGTGCTATGCGTTTTAGAGGTGAGTTTCAGCAGTTATTCTGGGCGTGTACACTTGCATATCTGGCATTAGCCGGGATGGTCTATTTCACCGCAAGGGAAATTTCCCGACTTTTCCTATTATATTTCTTTGCGATGCATTTTCTATCGGTAGTCAACTGGCGGATTACTTGGCGATTAGTGCGGAGAGCACAAAATGAAAATGGAAGCGATCAACGCCGGGTTCTTTTAATTGGTGGTGGTGAGTCTGCCAACCAGGCATTAGAACGTCTAAAAGAATTAGCCTGGGCAGGTGTCCATTTGGTGGGATACCTGACCGATGGTGAAACTATCCCGACCAGGAATGGTCCTATCCCTCATTTAGGCACCTTAAAAAACGTAGAAGAGGTCGTCCGCAGAAATAAAGTCGACGACGTTCTCATCGCTCTTCCTGCTGAGAACTACGACCGGGTGCGAAAGCTATTGCCGAAGCTGATGGATCACCCCAGCAATATCTGGGTAGTGCCTGATTATTTCAACCTTTTAATTTACGGTGGCCAGGTGGATGATTTGGGAGGAGTTCCCATGATCAGCCTTAAGGCACCTACCCTGGCTGGGTACCAACGGGTGGTGAAACGCGCTTTTGACCTGTTGGTAGGCATTCCAATTATGATACCGGCTTTACCGCTCATGGGAGTTATTGCGGTTGCGATCAAGTTGGATTCACCAGGACCAGCAATTTTCAAACAGCAGCGCGTGGGTGAAAATGGGCGCCTTTTTTTCATGTATAAATTTCGTTCAATGATCGAGGGAGCAGACAGGCATTTACCTAAGGTGATGAAGCGTGATAGGAATGGTGATTGGGTACACAAGCGACCCGACGATCCTCGGGTGACACGGGTTGGGCAGTTTATCCGTCGCACCAGCCTTGACGAACTGCCGCAGCTTTTCAATGTGCTCAAAGGTGAAATGAGCCTGGTCGGCCCCCGGCCTGAAATGCCGGTCCTGGTGGAAAAATATCAGCCATGGCAGATGCAGCGATTTGCAGTCCCACAGGGTATTACTGGTTGGTGGCAAATCAATGGGCGCAGTGATAAGCCCATGCACCTGCACACCGAGGACGATATTTACTACGTTCAAAATTATTCGCTGTTGTTGGATATTCAGATCCTGGCGAAGACGATCGGGGTGGTTCTCAGGCGGAAAGGCGCATATTAGGGGGAATAAAATTAATTCAAGTATAATACCAGCGGTTGTTGGAGGATTATTTTATAAGTCCGGAGAAATTTCACATGTCTGTGTATGAAGACGAAATCGACTTGCGCCCGTATATTTCAGCGCTTCTAAGAAATTGGTGGCAGATTATCCTTTTTGGATTACTTGTCGCGATGGCTGCCTTTGGGTACAGCAGACTGCAACCACAAAAATTCGAATCCAGAGCCAGTATTTTATTGACCCGAACCAGGACAGCGTTGACCTTAGCACAGGAATTTCCAACAATCACTGAACCAATCGATGCCCGCTCACGTATGGATGCTTTGATTTCCATCATTAACAGCGATGCCCTAGCGCTGGCAACCCAGCAGGAATTAATCTCTGAGATACCTGACGAATCCAGAGATTTACAGATATTTAAAGAACTTGTATCGGTGAGCAGTAATGGAGATGTGATTACGATCACTGCTTCAGCGGAAAATCCAGAGCTTGCTGCAAAAATCGCAAATGTTTGGGCACGCCAGGCGGTCGAAGCCATCAACCAAGCATACAGCAGTGAACAACCTTTAGGTGAGATCCAGACACAACTGGTGACTGCTCAGAAGCAATACGAAATTTCTCAAGAGGATTTAGAGCGATTTATCGAAAATAACCAGATTGAACTGCTAAATAAGCGAATTGGGGAAACCCTTTTTTTGTTCTCCCGATTGGCAGAGGAACGCACATTTCAAATCTCATTTTATTTTCAGCGAAAACAAGCAATGGAAGACTTGGAAATCAGAGCAGAGGCGTTAAAAGGACAGCTGCAGAATGGCAGCCTGTCCAACGCAGCAGAGATTGGTGATGCCTTAGCTGTGTTAAAAATGCGGGCAACCTCTTTGATCAGCAGAACAAATGTATTTGTTGAGCAGGACGTAAGTAGCGGAGCAAGCCAATCAATTAATATCCCTTTTTTATCCCAAACTGAAATGGATAGTGGATTCGTTTTTTCTTTACAAATCGATGAATTCAGTAATCTTTTAGAATCTCCTCAGGATTATCTCCCTGATCTGGAAACTATTGTCCAGATGGCACAGATGGAACAAATTCGCGCCAGTGAGGAGATTGAACGATTGTCCCAACA
>JACUUU010000302.1 GCA_014859065.1 Anaerolineales bacterium | reverse complement strand
TTCTAGAGAATGCCGGACATTTACCTCATGAAGAGGTTCCTAGTGAATTCATGCAAGCCGTTCGAGAATTTGTCGATAATCTAATCCCCTGAGTTATTTCATTATAATCAGCTGAGGGGAAAATTAAGATATAATATCATTAATTAATAATATGATTATATATTGGAGTTGTGGTCATGCTCGCATTTCCTGAATTGAAGGCAGTAACGCTTAAAGCTAAACTGTTCCGCGGTTTTGCGGATCCCTCGCGTCTGGGAATCCTCGAAGCGCTTTCCAAAAGCCCACTGACTGTAGGACAGATTATGCAGGCAACTGGATTGAGCCAACCGAATACCTCTAACCATCTTTCATGTTTATATGAATGTGGGCTGGTTCGCCGGGAGCAGCAAGGTCGTTTTGTCTCTTACAGCTTATCTGATGAGCGCGTAAAGCTTTTATTAGACTTCGCTGATGATATTTTGGCAGGTGCAGCTGAGAGAATCTATGAATGCACCCGCTACAAAGTGGACCAGGCATAATGAGATTGGAAAAACCTCGGAAAATTGAGCTCCCGATTCAAGGGATGGACTGTGCAGAGTGTATGCTTCATGTGCAGCGCGCCATTTCAGATCTGGAAGGTGTCTCTTCTGTAGAAGTCTTGCTGGCTTCCGAAAAAGCTATAGTTGAATTGGATCCCCAGCTGGTCAATTTGGATCAGATTGATGTTGCATTGAAAGCTGCGGGCTATTCGATCGCGTCTGGAGGGACAGACCCATCTCAGGATAGACGTTCAGACGATCTCAGCCGCCCCTTGATTACATTATTAGGGTTGGTATTTGGGGTAGTGCTTTTCGTAGTGGTATTCGGTGAATGGTTGGGCTTGTTTGAAGAGATCACCAGTCGAGTGCCATTTCCATTGGGGGTAATGATTGTATTGATAGGTGGTTATCCGATATTCAGGAACGTTGTGCGCGCTTTGTTAAGAAAACAAATAACTGCACACACTTTGATGAGTCTGGGTGCAGCTGCGGCTTTGGTGGTTGGACAATGGGCAACAGCTGCAGTTGTGGTTCTCTTTATGCGGATTGGTGATTATGTGGAGCGCTTCACCACCGAGCGTGCCAGGGGAGCGGTCAAAGACCTGGTAAACCTGGCACCTCAACGCGCACGAGTTATTAATGACGGTGTCGAAGAAGAGGTTGACCTGGAGGATTTGAAACCTGGAGAAACAGTTGTGGTGCGCCCTGGGGAAATGATTCCAGTAGATGGCGAAGTTGTGGCTGGTCAAGCCACCGTCGACCAGGCGACCATAACTGGCGAGTCAATGCCTCTGGAGGCTGGTCCTGGGACGCATGTGTTTGCTGCTACATTCGTTTCTCTGGGCAGTCTGCAGATAAAAGCGATAAGCATCGGAGAGGACAGCACATTTGGACGCGTGATCAAAATGGTGGAGCAAGCTGAGATCCATCGCGGCGAGGTGCAGCGTCTGGCGGATCGATTCTCTGCATATTATCTACCGGTCGTGGTCCTTATCGCAATCATGACGTTTGTCCTGCGCCAAGATGCCTTAGCGACCGCTGCTGTATTGATTGTGGCATGTTCTTGTGCATTCGCCCTGGCGACACCAATCGCCATATTAGCTTCTGTTGGCGCTGCTGCCAAAAGAGGGGTGTTGATTAAAGGTGGGAAGTATTTGGAATCTCTCGTCCACGTGGATGTTTTACTGATCGACAAGACCGGTACACTCACTTTAGGAACGCCAGAGATCACCGACATCGTTGTAGTAAATGGAGGCGGAGTAAACTCTCTTCAACCAAACACCATCCTCCATTTAGCTGCTTCTGCAGAACGCTATTCTGAGCACCCGTTAGCGAAAGCCGTGCGAGAAGCGGCAGAGTCGGAGGGGGTGCTATTATCAGAACCCCAGGATTTTGAGGCAATACCAGGGATTGGCGTGCGCGCCAGGATTAATGGAAATATAGTTGAAGTGGGCAGCCGGCGATTGCTGAGTGAATTTAATTCAAGTTATAGTTTGCGGGAAACTGCAAAAACCAACCCACACCAGGTGTCTTTAGAGCGAGAATCTGCTGCAACGAAGTATGAGAGCGAGGTATTTTTGCTGAATACAGCCCAAATCGAGAATCTAGAGGATGAAGGCAAGACTGTCTTTTTCGTTCGCCTCGATGGTGAATTGGTGGGTTTGTTGGCTACTACCGATACCTTACGATCTGAAGCCCCGGATGCAATCCAAAAGATCCGAGAGCTGGGGATCACCCACCTCGAGCTGCTTACAGGAGATAATCGCCGGACTGCAGCTTCGCTGGCTAAGCGATTGGGTGTAGGTTATCGGGCTGAACTGTTACCAGAAGATAAGATCGCTGTTGTTAAGGAATACCAATCGAAAGGCCACAAAGTTGTGATGGTTGGTGATGGGGTGAACGATGCTCCTGCTTTGGCACAAGCTGATGTGGGAATAGCAGTTGGGGCAGCCGGCAAAAGCGTCGCAATGGAAGCAGCTCATATTGCATTGCTGCGTGATGATTGGCTGTTGATCCCTGAGGTGATCCGGATTGCTCGGCGTACGATGAGGGTTGTAAAAGGCAACATAGGTTTTACCAGTGCGTTTAATCTGGTCGGTTTGTCGCTTGCAGCTATGGGATACCTTCCTCCAATTCTAGCTGCAGTCGTTCAAGCTGTTCCAGACCTGGGGATCCTGGCGAATTCTTCGCGATTGTTAAAGCGGTGAGCGCTTTTGATTAAATTAAAACTCCTCAAAAGTATAGACATTTTCCATTTGTGTTAAGACATCGCCCCCAACCTGATTCTGTTCTATCTCTAAGGCAAATAAACTGCAGTTTATGTCCGGTGAAATCTTGGCGAGCGTTTCTATCATAACCCGCGATGTTCTGGATTCAATCACTGCATCCTCGACCAATAGAGCTCTGGATAAATCAATTCCCATTGAATCTGGAAGTATCCCGGCAACTGGCTGCTTGTCTTCCCTCGAAAATACCATATGCACTACTGGTATTTTTAAGTTAAACTTTTTCTCCAAAACGAGACCTAGATATTCACCGATTACACAGCCAGAAATTCCAGCACAAACGATCGCATCTGGAGGGTTTGTGGCAACTTCTTCAGCAATATCGACGAATAACCCCAAATATCTTCTCATCTCCCAGAAGCCGCTGTTTTTGTAAAGTTGGTTTTCATGGGCATGTTTGATGTCTTCTTCTGTTATACCCAATGCCTTTTTGATAGTATATAAGCCGCTGTCTAATAAATCCCGTTTGCTGTCTGTGATCTGACTTCTTTCGAAAATATCCTCGGCGAATAAACGGCAGTAATATTTGATCAGGACAAATAGATATTCTGTCGATTTTATCCCCTCAAAGATCTCTTGCTGTGGGTCTGATTCGGCAATATAGAGGGCGATAGCGCGCAACTCATCCATTGAGGATTCGTAACGAAGCATCTCGTTGTAATTTCTGAGGTCAATACCCGCATCAAGCACTGCCGCTTATCCTGGTATCATTTTGATAGTTCTTATAGCGAAAACCAGTTAGGTCTTGACAATTTTCCGGCTATTATTCATCACCAGCAATCGCTTTTACCAATTCTCGACAGAAAGCGGGGATATCTTCCACAACCCTACCCCAGACGATATTCCCATCTCTGAAGGCAGCCTCGTCAACCCATTCAGCCCCAGCGTTGATGAGGTCATCTTTGATGCCCAAAGATCCAGTTGCTTTCTTGCCTTTTAAGATACCGGCTGAGATGAGAACCAAACCAGCATGGCATATACTTCCAATTATTTTCCCCTGTTCATAAGCACTGCGTACCAGTTTCAATACACCAGGGTAGCGGCGAAGTTTATCCGGTGCCCAACCACCGGGGACTACAACCGCGTCGTAGTCTTCGGGTTTAGCAAATTCGGAACTGAGATCGGATTTTGCTTCTAAGCAGTGTTTACCTCGGAAGATACTGGTTCGTCCAGTTCCAACGATCGTAACTTGGGCTCCTTCTTCCTGCAACCGCATGAGGGGTACCCAAAATTCCAGATCTTCAAAGCCATCTTCGACCAGGTAAGCAACTCGTTTTCCAGATAATCTCATCTTGTTTTCTCCTTTCGAAAAATATCTAAATTACAATTTTATTAACATGCGGATTTCTTTCAAGATAAAAGGTAACACGAGAACGCCACCAATTCCCATAGCCATAATAGAGATTGGTAGAGGATGAATTGGAAGAGGGACACGAAGCAAGCCGTAAACGATGGCTGCACTAACGGCTGAAACTGCCACAACCCGCAACAATGTATCCCTTACTTGCCATAAACCGGCGAATTTCTTGTTTAAGATATACAACAACAGCAGGGTTTGACCGGTGATTACGACGGCATTGGCAAGGGCAATTCCGGGCACTCCCAGATAGCGAGCGAAGATAATTGCCAGCGGGATATATGAACCGGTTGCCAGCGCAGCGGTGAACAATGGGGTGCGTGCGTTCTGTTGGGCGTAAAAGGCTCGCACAACCACTTCCAACAAAGCGTGTCCAGCTAACCCTACCAAAAAGCCACGGGTAGTCCACA
>JACUUU010000301.1 GCA_014859065.1 Anaerolineales bacterium | reverse complement strand
TCTACCAGCCTGCGAACAGAGAATTCCAGCTGGCTTATTTGATCGCTGACCTGAGGGGCGCGCACCTCAATCTCCCCTTTATCGAGTTTCCCCATAATCCGATTTAGGCCCTGCATTGTGGCTGGGAAGGTTTGGATTACGAGCACTGTTTCTCGCAACCAGCGTATGACCTCGCTACCAGCCTCTTCCGACAGAAATTTTCGAGCATAGGGGGATAGTTCTTCCCACAGGTTGAAATCAGGATCTAAGCCGGTGCACATACCAGATAAGATGGCTACCGTGCGTCCTAAGAAAATCATGTTCTGGGGCACCTGGAAGGGCATTTGATAGATCAAATGGCGGAAGTCTTTGGCGATATCAAGCATTTGGTCGTAATCGATCGATCTTAATTCCCCCATGCTCTTGCCCCAAAGGCGCTCAAACACTTTTGCCTGAGCTTGCTGGATCAAATCCAGATCTGCATCGGGCAGCAGGAAACCCAGCATTTGGAAGCTTCTAGCCAGGCGGGCGGAATCCGAAGTCGCCAGACCGATGGCCATTTCACGTAATCCTTTGTAATGTTCTGGGCGAACCTGGGCTACCATGCCAAAATCGACGAAGGTAAGCTCCCATACCAGTTCCTCATCCAGCTGTCCCGGGTGGGGTTGTACGAACAAGTTCCCCGGATGAGGGTCGGCATGCACGAAACCATCCACGAAAATCTGCTGCATATAGGTGTGAAAGAGGCGTTTAGCCACCTCGCCTCGATCGATGCCGGCCGCGGTGATCGCGTGGTAATCGGTGATCTTGATCGCATAGACGTCCTCCAGGGTGAGGACGCGGCGGGTGGTGTGAGACCAGATCACCTTGGGCACCCGCACACCGGGACGATGGCTGAAATTTTCGGCGAAAATCTCAACGTTTCCAGCCTCGGCAAGGTAATCGATCTCTTCAGCTAATACGCGCTCGAGCTCGTTTAGCAGCCCGGGAATGTTCACCCGCCGCCTGATTGGGGGATAGCGTTCCAGCCAGGTTCCAACGGTGCGCAAAGCCCGTAGGTCCGTGGCGATGATGGCTTCGATATTGGGACGCTGGATTTTAACCACCACATGCGGATCAAATGCCTCCCGGCCGCTTTCAACGCCATTGTTTCTTTCCGTATCTGCATGCAGCTGCGCGCGGTGCACCTGACCCAGAGAGGCGGCCGCCAGGGGATGCGCATCGAAGGATGCATATCGATCGGATAAGGAGCTACCTAATTCCTCTTCTGCCAGACGGCGGATTTCGTTGAAATCTTCAGGGGGGACTTCGTCCTGCAATCCGGCCAGCTCGGAGATGATCTCATCTGGCAGCACATCCAATCGAGAGGAAAGGAACTGCCCTAATTTGATCATGACGCCGCCCATGTCCACAGCCATAACCCGCGATGCGGAACCGATGCGTCGTAGGCGCGCAGGGCGCGTCCTGGCAACCAGCCGGCGCAAACCGAAGCGAGGCAGCACCAGCTCCCACAATATCAGGGCTGAAATTATACGGGCGAAAAAAACAAGGATGGTGCGGTAGCGATGGCGTATCATTTTGAGTTTAATATACTACACATCCTAGGGTTATGAAGTAACCTTATGGGTTTGGTGAACCCCCTTCTCCTGCCAGCAAGCCGGTTTCCTGTGGATAATGGAAAGTCTCCTGCATGGCTTCGTCATAGTTTGCGCGTGGGGAGTACCCCAGTTCTTGTTTTGCTTTTTCAGTGGAGAACCTCCCCTTGAACAGGTCGTAGAGAGGCCACGCCGGACGTTCACCCAGCTGGACGTTGAACCAGCGTGCAGACCTGCCAATATACTCACCTAAAGTGGTGTGACAGTCTACGATCCTCCTATCTACCATACTCGTCCCGCAGGATCGAGTACATGGCGGCGTCTTCGAAGGTCTCCCACCGTAACAAAGATTGCCGCAAAGTACCTTCGTATTGCATGCCAACTTTCTGCATGACCCGACCAGATGCAGGGTTCTTGGTCATGTGGCGCGCCTGAACCCGGTTCAGGCCTAACTGCTCGAACGAATAGCGGATTACCTCCCTGGCTGCCTCTGTACAGTAACCCTGCTTCCAATAAGGCTTACCCACCCAATAACCCATCTCAGCCAGCTGGTTGATGGTGTAGATGTGCACTCCAATGGCTCCGATGAGCTGCTTATCGGCTTTACGAACGATGGCGAAGGTCACACCTTCGCCTTTGTCAAATGCGTCCTGGTGGGTGTTTATCCATTCCTCGGCCATGCCATCTTCGTAGGGATGGGGGATGTTGGCTGTGGTGGCAGCGATTTCATACTCGCCAGCCAGGTCTTTGACGGCCGGCGCATCTTGCAGCGTGAAGGGTCGCAGGATCAAGCGTTCGGTAGTGAGGGTCGGAATCTGCGGCATAATCACTCTCTGTGAGCAGGGGTCTAATCTTTCCCGGATTAGTAGCATGGATACAAATCTGGTGCATCCCAAAAGGATCTGCACTAATTGTTAGGCTAGTCCTAACATTTAGTTCATATATTACTTATTCGTGGAATTGTTGTGTAGGTCACCAAGCAATGCTTGAGTACCTAATCAAGTTAGCATGCTTTCAAACCTGGCTGTGACGGATCTTATATCGAGCGTTTCACCACGTGTCAGGGCAGCCTGGATCTCGTCCAACGCATCCAACTGCCACTTGCCTCTCAAATCCACCTCAGCTTTTGCCAGATACCCGAGGAAGTATCGGCTGTGGGCTTCCTGAAACGCTCCCGCAATTCCCAAGGACTGCAAACGCTCTTTAGCCAGCTGGCGCAGGATTTCGTGAATGGTAAAACGCTTTGTTTCAGACCCGCGCTGCAGCAAAGACTTCTGAGCCAGGTTGTTGAGCGTACGCAGGTTTGTTTGTCATAGCCACAGAATAAATTAAATGGCTGCGCTTTTCTTCACCACTTCGCAAGCCTGCTAGAATTTCTATCAGACTAACCACTGAAAATGCAATGGATTCACCCGAACTAAGCGTTTCCATGAAGAATATAAACGCTTCCTGGTGCCCATGGAAATGGTCGATGGCGATATCTGTGTCAATCAGCTTCATTATTTTCAGCTAGAAAATGAGATAACCTATTCCCCCTACGAATTTCATCCACATACATTATGCTATCCTGTGGTAAGTCAGCATGCTTTTCCCACATGCCAAAAGTTTCCACCAGTGCTGATCTTAGGAGTTATAAGAATGCGGCCTTTCTCATCCAAAGTTATAACAACCTCCTGACCTGGTGAAATCTTTTAGCGGAAGCGTTTTGGGATCTGTAAAGTAAATTTATCGCTTATTTTGCTTACTGCCATGGGATATCCCTTCATCAATCGCATTGGATGATGAATAGTATTATATCATTCACCATCAACTTAACCTGAATTCGTTTATCACAGGCGATTTGGACATATGCCAGGGGCTATTCCCTACCGCCCCTAACCCTGCCCGGTATCGTAGCACACCTAACTTCATCAACTCTCGATAGCGGTCAGCAGGGCATCTTGCAGGAAATCCAACTCGGTGCGGCGTCCCACCATGCGTGTCTCGACACCTTCCACCCCACGCGTGAGCACGTGGAAAGCCCTGGGTTTTGCAGATCTGATTAGGTAAACCTCTACTGGCCGGTCAAAACCTTTGGCTTGAATGGGGTCTTGCGATTCGACGTTAAAGACGTGGCGGTAAGTGTGGTGGGATATGAGCAGCCCACCAGGTGGTGCGGCGCTCTCCAGGCGCGCAGCCAGGTTGACTGCCCGACCCATGACGGTGTCCTCCGCTTCGGTCTCGCCCCCAGCAGCCACCATGCCCGTGTTAATGCCCACCCTGACCTGGAAGTTGGGGATGCCTAACTGCTTTTGCCATTCTTGGGCGATCTCTTGAGCCACCTCTAATATCTCCAAGCCGGCTCTTACCGCCTGCTCAGGGTCGTTCTCGTGTGCCAGGGGCAGGCCGAAGACGGCTTTAAAGCCATCGCCCTGGAAGCGGGTAACATGACCACCGTGGGCTTCGCCTGGCTCAGCCAGGCGTTTCAGGGCGTGATCCATGATGTCTAGCACTTCGTCGGGTTCCAGGTGTTGGCTCAGGTTGGTCGATGCGACCACGTCTGCATACAGGATAGTGGCAAGTTTGCGCTGTTGGGGATGTGAGGCTGGTTGGCTTTCCAGTTCAGCAAGTTGTTTGTGGAGAGCTTGAAGGGAGGTATCCACCAGCGCGTCTCCCCACTGCGATCTTTGCGCTTCCAGAGAATCGATGGTGTGCTTAATCTGAGCGATCTGCTCTTGTTGGGATGTGGACATCGGCTGCTTCCCAGGTCTGTTGGGAAAATTTACCTTAAATATCCTACCTTAATTATCGCTATTATACAATTAAATTGGTAAATGGAAAGTGGGAATGGGCGTAAGAATAAACTAACTTGACACCTTGAGATGGAGAGTCAAACAGGTTGCTTATTCTTAACTTCCTATCTGATCATGCCGTTTCTTGATTGGTTATATAGATGGGGAGAATATATTACATAAAGTTTGAATTACTGCAAGATTAATTTTTTATGTTGCACATTAACT
>JACUUU010000300.1 GCA_014859065.1 Anaerolineales bacterium | reverse complement strand
GGCTGCGTAATATAACTGTATTCCAATCTATAGTCTCGCGGCGCCCCGTAGTGATGGCAACAAAAAAACCAGAAACGAACAAAAATGCAGGGATAGCGAAGACAGACAGCTGTTCGAACAAACGCAACCCATAGTAAGATAAACTGCCCACTTGAGACATGACAGGGATTGTTTCGGGTAAATATCGATGTCCCCAGGCGAACATGGCAGTGAAGCCGGTTCCTGCAGTGTGGAACAGGACCACACCCAGGATAGCTAAACCATTTAGATAGAGCAGCTTGTGGACCATTGCTTATATATTTTGTTCTACGCCTGGTATGCTTCTTGACAATTCACCTGCAGGGATCACAAATTCTTCAGGTTCATCGTCGATCGGGATGGATGTCAGGGCTTGCTTCATCAGATGGTCGTCTGACATTTCTACCGCTTTGATGTACTTACGCATTGCATCTAGAACTGGCACCTGTTTGCGATCGTAAACCTCTCCTTGCAGAAGCCGTAACACTTCAATGCGGTGAGTCTTGGATTGGATGAAATGAGTGAACAATGGTAGAAGTTTATAGTAGAGGCGAATAAATTCATACCACACACTCACACCGCCGCGCACCTTTTCTTCGTAGGGCATGAACATCGCTTCACTGAAATCACCAGTATCAAAAGCTAACTTTATCCTTTCGGAGGCATATTTAGCACTGTATAGAGCCACACTGACACCGGAGGAGAAGATTGGATCGACAAAGCGGGCTGCATCCCCGATACATACAAAACCATCCCCACAAAACTTACTCAAACTATAGCTGTAATCACCTTCTGTCTTGAATTCATTGATCCTCGTGGCAGATTTCATGGCTCGTTCTAAATCCGGATTGGAATTAACATGGGTAAAGAAATATGCCTCGATATCGCTATGTGATTCTTTGAGAACATTACGATCTGCAACAACGCCAACTGATGTAACCTCAGCGTTAATGGGTATCTGCCAGACCCAACCCCGTTCGACTTTTAAGAAATAAATGTGGATAAAATCGGCTGTATGTAAGTCATCCCCACGGTTAACACCGGTAAACCAGGCGTGGACAGCATATTGATTAAAAATTGGATCTTTGACTTTGAGCTTAAGCTGATTCCCGAGAAGTGTGTTGCGACCCGTTGCGTCCACTATGACTTTGGCATATAAGTCAAATTCGTGGCCAGCGACTACAGCGCGAACACCTACTGCTTTGGATCCTTCAAACAGGATTTTCTTAACATGGACTCCCTGATAGACCTTCGTCCCGAGACTCTCAGCATGCTTCAACATCAAAAGATCAAATTTGCTGCGGTCAACATGGTAGGTATAATCTTGATCGATGCCCTCTTGGGGAAATTCACCAAATTCGATGGCAAACTCTTTTCCATTAGGAGCATGCCAGGAAGCCCCAAATTTATGAACAAAACCTTCGCATTCCATCACTGGCAAAAAGCCAATTTCCTTAAAAACGCGAGTGGAGGACGTCACCATTGACTCGCCGACGTGTGGGCGGGGATGATTTGCGCTCTCCAGGATGACATTCTTGATACCGGCTTTCGACAATAAACTGCCCATCGCAGACCCAGCCGGTCCACCTCCAATAATGATAACGTCAGTCATTTGTTTGCTCCAGAAATTTGATTGGATGAGATGTGGCGCCATAAGTGTCAAGCGCCAATCTCACCTGTTTTAGTACTGCTGCAGGTATGAATCAAGTGCTTTAATGCTGTTGAAATTCTCGTAGACCACGTCCTGGTCAGGCATTTCTATGCCAAAGGTTTCCCCAATAAAAGAAACTAACTGCAAGATAGCTAATGAATCCAGGATACCGGAACTTAACAAATCCTGCTCCTCTGAAAGCATGGCTTTGTTGTTGCGCATGATTTCTTCCTTGATATACTCGGTTAAAATTGTTTTTCGATCCATCGTATAAACTCCATTATTTTGGTTTTTTTTAATCCTTGGAAATAGTAGATAACCACCTACAAAAGGATAAATCCGATTTAATTTACATTTCCATTACCTGCAATTTCAATCACATTTTTCTGTAACGCCCGGCGGTCAATTTTTCAGGTTGACCCCAATAACCTTTCATGACCACCCCTCCACGGATCAATAACTCGCCAACCTCGCCTGGTTCTACAGGTCGATCATTAGTATCAACCACCAGATCTTCGATATTTGTACAGGCTTTGCCTATAGGGATGGTTTCATCATTATCTTGCGGTAACCCATCGAGATGGTAATAGGTGCAGACATTTGTCTCTGTTGGACCGAAGAGGTTTGAGAAACGCACATCAGGCAGCTGATTCATCAAGGCGCGCAGATGTTTGGTTGGAAAGACTTCACCAGCGAACAGTATCCATCTCAAGGCACTTGTATCATGGGAAGTTAAGTCACCCCTTTCCAGCAGCTGGATCAGAGCAAAAGGCACTGAGTACCAGACTGTAATCCGTTCGCTTTCGATAAGCCGAGAAAGGTTGGCAGGGAATTTGGTTAATGCTTCTGGGATAATTACTGTACATCCGCCTGAAATTGCGGTGGCAAAGTAATCAAAGGTAGACAGGTCGAAGTGTAACGGCGCATGGTTGCTCACTCGATCCAGTTGGGTCAGTTGATATTCATCAGCAGCCCATTCAGCAAAACTCAAACCACTGCGGTGTGTATGCATGATTCCTTTTGGATTACCCGTTGAACCAGAAGTATATAGGATGTAAGCCAGGTCTTGTTCGGTCAAATTAAGGCTCAATGGGTGGTCAGGTGCTGAAGCAAGCTCTTCCCAAGGAATGCAGTTTGCTTGAAAATCCGTTTGTGGGGTTACACCCAACAGGTGTTCCATTGGCGACTCATCAGAAAGGATTTTGCGTAAACTATCAACTTTGGTATCATTACTGACCACATGGCGAATGCCGCAATCCTTAATCACGAACGCTGTCCTGTTAACTGGTGCCAATGGGTCGAGGGGAACATACGCACCACCAGCCTTCATAATTGCATACATGGCGATCACTGTCTCGAGGCTTTTGTTCATGTAGATTCCCACACGATCCCCACGTCTGATATCATTTTCAACCAAAACGCGTGCCAGACTGTTTGATCGAGATTCAAGCATCCCGTATGTCATGCTTTGACCTGAAAAGCGGATTGCTTCCAGATCGGGGGTCTTCTCTGTAGTATGCGTCACAGCCTGGGAAATTAAATACCTGCTCTTCCTATCTCTCATCTCATCACTCTCACAATCCCAATAAACGGGCAATAATATTCCGCTGTATATCAGATGTCCCTGAATACAACGTGCCTCCAATTGCATCTCGTAAATTACGTTCGACTTCAAATTCAGTCATATAACCATAGCCCCCCAAAGTGCGAATAGAATCCAAACCTGATTGAACGAAACTCTCACTTAAAAAGAGCTTCGCAATTGCAGCCTCCATCATGGCAGGTTTTCCCTTGCTCTTCAACCAGGCTACTTTGTAGAGTATCAAACGGGCAGTTTCAAGGCGGACTTTCATATCCACAATTCGGTTGGCTACGGATTGAAATTTGCCGATAGGTTGGTTAAATTGGGTGCGCTCACGAGCATAACGAACGCTCTCCTCCAGCTGACGCTCCATCGTACCCAGGTTGCTAGCCAGGATGCATGCACGTTCCCATTCCATCGAGTGATTGAAAATTCTGGATCCAGCCCCTTCCGTTCCAAGGAGGTTGTTTTCCGGCACAAAACAATCCTGCATAACCAATTCACCCATCGGAGAGGTGCGCAGACCCATCTTTTCGATATCACGGCTGATAGTAAAACCAGGCGAGCCTGTCTCGATGACGAAAGCGGTGATTCCCCACATCCCTTTTTGGGGGTCAACATTTGCAAACACTACCGACAGGTCGGAAACCGGCGCATTAGTCACAAAAGTTTTCGACCCATTCAACAAATATCCTCCTTCAACTTTGCGGGCACGGGTGCGTAACGCATAAGCATCTGACCCGCTGTCCGGCTCACTCATGCCATGAGCACCGATCAAATCTCCATTACAGAGACTCGGAAGGTATTTCTTCTTCAACTCTTCTGAACCAAATGTCAGGATGGGCATTTGGACGCTCCACAGCTGGGCGTTCATCCCAAAAATGAGCCCATTATCCTTACAACCGTATCCTAAACCTTCCATTGTCAACATGGCGGTCATGATGTCTGCATCTACCCCACCATATTCCTCGGGAATCGGAAGGGCAGTGATGCCAAACTCGGCACACTTCTTCCAATTATGTCTGGACAAGACACCATCTCGATCGCGCTCAATTAAGCCGTCATTCAATTCTTTTTGAGCGAACTCGATCACTGCTTTTTTATAATTTAACTGTTCTTCCGACCAGGAAAAATCCATAATGAGTCCTTAATTGTTAGGTTTAGCGTCAACCTTATGAAAGAGAATGTTCTCAAATCGTTCCGCAGCTTTGTCCCATGTCCAGTGAGTCATTACATGCTCACGCCCTGCTACACCCATATGATAAATCTGGGAATGATCATTCAGCAATCTCTGGATGACGTTTGCAAAAATTTCAGGATCACGTTCAA
>JACUUU010000299.1 GCA_014859065.1 Anaerolineales bacterium | reverse complement strand
CTGGGGGGGTGTCCCAGGTGTCGGTGGCGATATTGTAGCGGTGCAGGGTGGTCACGCCACTGGAGGTGTCGTTGAAGAGCACTCCCACCGGGTCGCCGCCAGCGTCGAAGCCAAAGCAACCATCCACGGGATATTGGATACTCGGTGAAGGTGCAGATGTTCCGTACGTCCAGGTGTTGGTGTCGGCGTCATAGATGCCCACCTGCCCGTTGGTGTCGTATCCGCCGATCTGGTAGCCTTTGCCTTCATAGCTCAGATAGACGTTGTCCATGGAGACGAAAGGTGCGCTGGCGAGTGTCTGCCAGTCTCCTGCCGGGCTGGAGGTCTCTGCAGCGCCTTGCGGCAGATATCCTTGTGGTACAACGCCGGTAAAGACCTCGGCTGGGATGCTGGGTGCTGGGTCGTAGATAACCTTGCTTGTGGATCCGGGGGAGTAACCGCCGAAGATCTTGACGGTTTCGAACTGCACATCGGCATCCCCCAGGTTGATCAGTTCGAGTTCGACCGTCTCGGTGCTGCCAAAGAGCACATCCACCGCCAGCGAATCTGGATCAGCTTCCAGGTAGCCAGCAGTTAAGATGAAGTCCTGGAGAACGGTTTCGCCATCCCCAACCATCACCACTGCGCTGTCTGGGCTGTAGCCAGTCATGCTGGCGGTCAGTTCATTTTCGCCTTCAAGCCCAAACAAGGTGTAGAAGCTGTCGTCCACATTGGGATCGAGTGGTGTGGCTACGGTATAGGTGTATTCTCCACTATCACTCTCAACGAGTGCCCCGACCAGGGGTCCCATAGTGTTGCTTTCGTAGACGTTGCCCACGATCAGACCACCAGGTTCAGGTTGGCAGTCTTCACCGGCAATGATGCTGAGCGCATCGATGTAATAGCCGTTATAGACAACGCTTGAATCGGTTGTGAAACGGAAGCGGAACTGCACCTCGCCGCCAGCCGCGGCTGAGAGGTCATAGCTCATTTCAGTCCAGGGCACCTGAATGGTGCCGCCGGTGTGCTCCCACATGACCAGCCAGTCACCACCATCGATGCTGACTTCCGCGTAACCTTTATCGAAAGTAGCTGATTCGATATGCCATGCCTGGCTCCAGCGAACAAACAGCTCTTCACCAGGAGCTACTTCCGACAGATCGATCACTGGCGAGATGATGGATTCATTGGCGTTGTTGTTGTAGTTGCCGTTCAAGTTGGTGCCCCAACAGTTGGTGCCTGCGACGCATTCACTCGGCCAGCTAACCGGAGTACCCCACTGCCAGGGAGCTGGATAGGGACCTTCGATAGTGAATCCACCGTTATCTGCGTCGAAATCCTCGTAAAATAGGTAGTCTAAACTGTATCCAGGTGCCGAACAGCTGAGACTGTCTACTGCAAGGGCAAAGTCTTCTATACTGTCATCGTCAAGCGGCCCTACCGGGCGGCTCTCGGTCAGATAACCGTCCACCCAGGCGTCGACATGGAAGGTGAACTCGAAGCCGCCGACCAGGTCAATGCTGTATTCGCCGGTCAGCGGGTCGGTCCACACCGGTCCTTCTGGGTAGCCAACAATATTGATATAAGCGTAGAGCGGCCAGCCGGTATTGACATCGGTGACGGTACCGCTGACGGTGTAGGTGTCCGCCGGTTCCAGCACGAAGTCCAAAACGGTGATCTGGTCTTCGAGCACCTCCACACCGGTCTCTGTCTGACCGACATAGCCATATTTAGTCGCGGTTACATCGTAGGTTCCTTCGGGGACTAGCAAACTATACTCACCCAATTCGTTGGTGGTGGTCGAAAGGGTATATGGACCATCCGCCAGGATGGTTACCCCGTCGATGGGGTCGCCACTGCCGGATTCGGTAACAGTCCCTTCCAGGGTTCCAGCGTTGGACTGGGCGAGGGCTTCAAACACGGCTGCATAGGCGTCAAGCTGACCTTCACCCCAATCGTTGTTGTTTTCAGGCGTGCCGCCACAGGCGACCGGGTCACGATCGCGGGCAGTCTCGTCCAGAATCGCCCGGGTGGCTTCGATATTGCCCGCCAGTACCGGTGCTGCTGACCACATCAGGGCAACTGCCCCCGACACGTGCGGAGAAGCCATGGAGGTGCCGGAGAATGTTGCGTAGCTGTTGGTCGGAACACTGGAGCGGACGCCCTGTCCTGGGGCCGAGATATTGGGCTTGATAATGCCACCCCAGGCTGAAGGTCCCCGGCTGCCGGAGACATAGATGCCATCACTGCTGTTGTATCCGCCCGCCGCGTAAGCCTCAGGCATATTTCCGGGATTACCGGCGCTGCCACAGGTAGGCCCGGCATTACCAATCGCAAACGCCGGGAAAATGCCTGCCGCTACCCAGGCTTGCACTGTTGGTTGATACCAGGGATCGTTATTGTTCCCACCACCCCAGGAGTTATTGATGATGTGAGGTCTTTTTTCTACGTCCGGGTTATCACCATACAAGTCAGTCGGAGCCAGAATCCACTGCCCTGAGGAAAGCAAGGCAAATTCTGAGCATGAGTTGGACTCGCAGCCTTTGGCTGAGATCCATTTTGCGCCTGGTGCAACCCCAATCTGGTTAACGCCACCATCATCACCGACCATGCTGCCGGTTACATGCGTACCGTGACCATTGTTATCACAGGGGATCAGGGATGGATTTCCGCAGATATTGGAGGGATCGTGCCAGTTGTAATTGTGATCAAAGCTACCGTCACCCAGGTTGCCTCGATACTGGTTCACCAAAGCTGGGTGGTTATACTGCACACCGGTATCAATGCTTCCCACCACAACCCCGTCACCAAAGATGCCAAAATCAGCCCAAACCTGATCTGCCATGATGCTGGCAATGTTCCATTCAACCGCAGTGATCCTCGCCAGGACCTCTTCTGGTTCTGGTTGCGGTACTTCAAAGACCTGCTCTGCCCTAATCCGGTCAACTTCCGGATAACTGGCGAGCTGGTTGAAAACATCCAGATCAGCAGTCACATAGATCGAGTTATTTACCCAGAAGGAGGTATAAGCGATTTGTTCGCTTTCCAACAAATTTAGAATATTCCTCTGGCTGCGCTCCGCAGTCTGTTGAAGGGTATCTACCACAAACTGGCCACGCGCTACCCAATCATTAATCTCATAAGCTGGATCCAGATCAGCTTGATCTTTGAAAAGGACAAAGCCATTTGCTTTGCCTTTCAACTCCAGTTGAGACAGTAATTCAGGTTCGATCTTCTGGGATGAATCGTTTGATTGCATCTGCTGGATAGACGTATCGAATGGTGAGGCTGACGAGACTTTGGGTCCCGGCATAGCGCTTACCGGTGTGATGATCATTGCCAGCAAGATTGTAAAAGATATCAATCGGAATAATTTAACTTTCATTTCACACTCCATACAGGTTAAGTTTCACGATTATAGGTGTCAAAATGGTGGGAAAAAATTCTATACACGCACCTCCTTTTGATTTCCGATTATGCCAATCCGAACCCCCTACCAGATCAATCTGGTCACAGCTTTCCAGGAGATATAAGGTTTAGAAATCTGCTTGCCGCTTTGCTTTGATGAGCACAGGAATGATGAGATAATTATGAAATAAGTTTCGTTATGGATATACAGATTCACGCTATCCCCAGACGCCTCCTTAGATAAGAATTAAAAGAAGTCCAATATTCTGTTGATTGCCCCGCATATCCAGAACTATTGGTTACAAATATATCACAAATTGCCAAAGATTGGAAGATTTTAATCTTCAGCAGAAATTGAATCCCGCCCTACGCAAAGGTAAAGAAAATAAAAGGAGGCGGCCCGTAAGGACCGCCTCCAGTCTAGTTACTCTTGGGGTTCAAATGGATTAATTCCTAAACACCAGCGGTGTGTATAAATTAAACCATTCTGGAGGAATCGCAGTTGTGGTCAGTTCGACTGCTGCAAATTGATCTGGTTCACCAGCCGAAGTTGCTGTGACTGTGACCACGTCGAAGTCGCCATCATCTGCATCGGCAGGGACGGTAACGTGGACCACAAAGGCAACGCTTTCACCTGTATCCAGGTCGAAGCTGGTTTCAGGCAAGTGCACGTCCCATAAGTTACCCTCGAAGGTAATTTCGAAGCTGTCGACGACATTGCCAGCGTTGGTCAGGGTCAGGATAAATTCGACCGTCTCCCCGAACTCACCAGACAGGGCGACCTCATCTGCAACCAGTTCCACAGCGTAGAAGTAGAAGACAGTGGTAGTGAGGGTCGAACTGGCGGAAACATCTCCATCAGTTTGAGATGTGGCGCTGACGACGGCTGTGTCGACATCCGCAGGCAGGGCACCTGCAGGGATGGTGACATGCACGAAAACTTCAGCGCTCTCATCCGGATTGAGCGTAAAACTGCTCTGAGACAGATGTACATCCCACAGGTTGCCAGCGTAGGTTACGTCGAAGGTATCAGTGACGTCTCCACTGTTGGTGAGTGTCAATGAGTACTCGACCGTTTCACCCGCTTCTCCGGTCTGGTTTACTTCTGCTGGAACCAGATCCACACCGTAATTGGCAAATTCAACCACGATCATTGTGACTGGGACATCTACACGTCCGTATGGGGTATCGTTGTTGATGCGCAGGGTGGCGTGATACTCGCCTAATTGGTC
>JACUUU010000016.1 GCA_014859065.1 Anaerolineales bacterium | reverse complement strand
GCAGCGCGCTATTCAAGGCAATCTTGACCCGATGTCCTTGTTGGCTGATTGGCGAGAGACCCGCTTTCACGTTGACCGTGTCTTGGAAGAAGCGGCAGGACGCCCCGGCCATATATTTAACCTTGGACACGGCCTTCATAAAACAACCCCGGTGGATAACGTCAAACGGTTAGTGGATTATGTGCATGAAAAGACATATAGATGATACTAATTAAGGTAGTCCAATATTGTGGCAAGACAAAGCACTTCTAATGAGGTCTTTTGAGGCGAAGTGATGAGCGCTCCAATTGCTGTTCTGGTCATGGCTTATGGTGGTCCAAATGCCTTGGAGGAGATTCCTGGTTATCTGGCAGATATCCGCAGTGGACGACCTACTCCTGCTGCAATTGTGCGGGAGATTAGCGGTAATTACCAACAGATTGGCGGGAAATCTCCCCTGCTTGATATCACCCGCCGTCAAGTTTCTGCGATCGAATCTCGTTTTGACACTTCGGACTTCAGGTTTTACCTGGGAATGCACCATTGGTCTCCCTGGATTGAGGATGCGGTCCGCGACATGCTCGTCGATGGCATCTCTCGCGCTGTAAGTATTGTCCTTGCGCCCCACTTCAGCAAATTGAGCATTGCCAAATATCAAGCCAGAATTACAGCAGGATTAGAGATGCATCGTGGGCATATCGAATTTGCACATGTTGAAAGCTACCATACTGAACCTGGCTTGATCCAGGCTTTTGCCAACCGCGTTACCGCTGGCCTCGAATCTTGGCCTGAAGAACAACACCAAGATGTGCATGTAATGTTCAGTGCTCACAGCCTGCCAACGCGTATTTCGAAAATGGGAGATCCTTACCAAGAGCAGCTACATGAGACTGCCAGATTGGTTGCTGAAAAGGCAGGTTTGGGTTCCGAGCAGTGGTCTTGGAGCTATCAATCAGCCGGGCGCAGTCCCGAACCATGGTTAGGACCTCAACTCCCAGAGCATTTATCTGATCTAGCCAAAAAAGGTGTCCGCAATGTGATCAGCGTGCCGGTCGGGTTTGTCTGTGACCATGTCGAGATCTTGTATGACATCGACATCCAGGCGCAGCAGATAGCCCAGCAGCTGGGTATACGTTTGGTCCGCCCCCCAGCGCTTAATGAGGACCCAATCTTTATCGATATGTTAGCCAGCGTTATTCGGAATAAGTTAATCCAGGTTGGTTGGTGCTAGTCCAACTATTAATCAATTCAACACCGTGGATTGAATGATCGCTTGTTTTCGGGCCAGGGGAAAGAGTTGGTTGTGGTTATACCTTGCTTTTAAGTTGACTGATGCCATACTGGCGTACAGTATCTGAAGTGTTTAGAATCATTCTACACGCCTATGTAACGCTGCAGCCAACTAATTGCATATTCATCATCAACCACCTAAGAAGAAATATCTCGGGAGTATAAGTAAAGAAATATTAACTCGCGGAGTCTCTATATGCCATCATTGCTTGCCTGCCTGGTTCGCAGGAAGTCATTGAAGATAACGGCGACTGCTTTGCTATACACGTTTACCGCTGTTTCATCCTCGACAGTCTGAGGGCACACAATGCCACGGAGCTTACCGTGTTATCCTGCAAGACAGATGATTGGTTGGCAGCAGCCTTGCCCAAAGTGAGATTTGAGCGAACTAAGATGCTGAGCCAGGGATACGATCATAGTGACTTTCGCTGGTGCCGTATCCGGTAATATCCGGTTTAATATCGAAATTACTGTCTCGCAGAGCCATGATGTGGGATAATGAAGCCAGTATCCTGGAAGAAGGTGAATGGAAATTGGTGCGGCGTGATTGGTACTGTGAGGAAGTTCTCTCCGGGAATACCATAAACAATTAACCATAAACAATTAACTGGTTGGGCAAAAATGGGGGAGTCGTTTAGTGCGATATAGGTTTAATGTGGAGCTTAAATGATTGCATATTTCACTAACCTCAATCCGATTCTCCAGGCGCTTATCGCTACGCTGTTCACCTGGAGTGTAACCGCTTTAGGAGCCGGATTTGTATTTTTCCAGAAAAGCGTAAAGCGCCGCGTATTGGTCGTCATGTTGGGTTTTGCCGCCGGGGTGATGATCGCTGCCAGCTTTTGGTCCTTGCTGGCGCCGGCAATTGCCATGATGGAGGATAATGATATCCCGGCGTGGTTCCCAGCGGTGACGGGTTTCTTAGCCGGTGGGGCTTTCTTGTGGGTGGTGGATAAACTCTTGCCGCACTTGCATCCTGGCTTACCTATGTCTGAAGCGGAAGGCATCCCAACCGCCTGGCAGCGCAGTATCTTGCTGGTATCGGCGATTACACTGCACAACTTCCCGGAAGGGCTGGCAGTCGGTGTTGCTTTTGGGGCTGTAGCGGTGGGCATGCCCGGAGCTACCCTGGCAGGCGCAATTGCCTTAGCCATTGGCATTGGATTGCAGAATTTTCCCGAAGGTCTGGCAGTTTCGATGCCCTTGCGCGGAGAAGGCTTATCGCGTGGAAAAAGTTTCTTTTACGGCCAGGCATCAGCTCTGGTTGAACCAGTGGCTGGTGTTCTAGGTGCAGCCCTGGTCTTGTTCATGCAGCCAATCTTGCCCTATGCCTTGAGCTTTGCGGCCGGAGCGATGATCTTTGTGGTGGTTGAGGAATTAATTCCTGAATCCCAGCGCGGGGATAATACCGATCTCGCCACCATGGGCGCCATGGGCGGTTTTGCGGTGATGATGTTGTTGGATGTTGCTTTAGGTTGAAGGTGTCGAAGTTAACGATCGTCGCCGCTGCCATGCAAAACGTCGCGCCCCTGTCGATCACGCAGTTTGGAGATGTTCAACTCAGCCACCTCGCCCATGCGCAAGCCAGCCTCCGAGCACATAGCAGCTACATACCAGAGCACGTCGCCCAGCTCTTTCTTGAGCGCCAGGCGTGTCTCATCATCCAGCACCCCGCCTTTATCGCGTAAGATTTTCTTGACTTTCTCAGCCACCTCACCAGCTTCCCCGTTCAATCCCAATGCCGGGTACGCCAGGTTGCTGCCACGCTGTGGATATACCGCCGTGGACATTGCCAGGTCCTGATAATCATTGAAATCCTGCATGTGGGAAACTCCTTAAGAAAATCGGCTTGTTGTTAGAAGTCAGTGCTGCTGAACTGCTACTACAGTGGACAATCTTACCGAACCTAATCCAGAATTGCAAGTTTTTTCTGGTAAAATTTTGTTTGGTTTTCATCATGCAGCCGTGAACGCCTTTGGCAAGCGGGAGCTGCTCTTACAATGAAGGTGCCTTTCCTTGTTATTAGGAAAGGAAGCAGGGTGGGACCGCGGTTTAAAGAATCGTCCCTGCAGCACAACTTTTGCTGCAGGGGTTTTGTGTTTATTAGCAAAAGGCATTTTTTTATTTGGAGGCGTGTATGCGAGCAAATGTGACCTTGGAGAAAATTACTGCTTTAGCTAAACGGCGTGGTTTCATTTATCCAACATCCGAAATCTACGGTGGACTTGGCAGTTCTTATGATTACGGGCCTTTAGGTAGTGAGCTGCTTCGTAATATCCGCGATCTGTGGTGGCGGGAGCTGATTCATAAACGCACAGATATGATCGGTTTGGATTCACAAATCTTACTCCATCCCCAGACCTGGGTTGCTTCAGGTCACGTAGATGAGTTTAATGACCCTTTGGTAGAAGACAAGGTCACTCACCGCCGTTATCGCGCCGATTTCTTGTTAGAAGACTGGCTAAAGAAACATCCCCAACCGGAGCAGCTGAGCGTTGAGGAATTGGATATCGATCGAATTGGCGAGCTCCTGGTGAAATTCGATATCAAAAGCCCAGAAGGCAATCCCATCACTGAGCCAAAGAAATTCAACATCATGTTCGAGACTGCCATTGGTACAGTCACAGGAGAAAAAAACACACTCTATCTACGGGGTGAAACTGCTCAGGGTATCTTTACTAATTTCAAACAGGTGCTGGATTCAACTCGTCTGCAGCTTCCCTTTGGTATAGGGCAGATTGGAAAAAGTTTCCGTAACGAAATTACTACCGGGCAGTTCATTTTCCGCACCCTTGAGTTCGAGCAAGCTGAAATCGAGTACTTTTTCGATCCGGAAAAAACTGATTGGCGCACTTTATTTAATAATTGGCAGCAGACCATGTGGGATTTTGTAGTAGATCATCTGGGAATTTCACATGAAAACCTTCGCTGGCGTCGCCATACGGATAAAGAACGATCTCACTACAGTCAGGAAACTTACGACCTGGATTACATTTTCCCATTTGGCTTCAAGGAATTATGGGGTATTGCTTATCGAACCGATTATGATCTGAAGAGGCACATCCAGTTCTCTGGGCGCAGCTTAGAATATACCGACCCTCGCACTGGACGCAACTTTATCCCCCACGTGATCGAACCGGCAGCTGGCATCAATCGTTTCTTGTTGATGGTCTTGTGCGATGCATACCGTGAGGACAGCGAGAACCAACGAACTGTGCTCAGCCTTAAGCCCACACTTGCTCCGTACAAGGTAGCGGTATTCCCTCTATTAAAAAACCGTCTCGAGCTGGTAGAGAAGGCACACAGTGTTTTTGACGCTTTAGCAGGTGTACTTCCCAGCACCTGGGACGAGCGCGGCAATATCGGTAAGCGCTACTATTACCAGGACGAAATCGGCACTCCATTCTGTGTGACGATCGACTTTCAAACCCTGGATGATGATAGCGTAACAGTGCGTGAGAGGGATAGCATGCAGCAGGTGAGAATCGGCATTGGGCAGCTTTTGTCTTACCTACAACAGCACCTGGCGAATGGGTAATGGGATTATAATCAATGCTACATTGGATCTTATCACGGGCATTCAGATCTGCCATTTTGTTTATATAAAATATGCAGGATCGGCTGACCAGTTGCCTTGATCCTGAAAAAATTCTCTTTGGGTGGATATCAATTACAACTATAAGATTCGAGTATCCTTACATCTGTGTCAGAGGTAAATAGTATTTGTTCTATCCCGTGGGGAATGATGTGATGAGTAAAAAGATAAAATTTCGAGCTGTGATCGAGGATGCTGGGGGTGGAGGCGCTTATGTGACTATCCCGTTCGAAGTTGAAAAGGTCTTCAAGAAGAAGCGGGTTAAGGTCAAAGCTACGATTGCAGGTGAACCTTATCGAGGTTCACTGGTTCGCATGGGTGGAGATTATCATATTTTGGGGGTTCGGAAGGATATTCGCGAGAGAATAGGAAAGACTTTCGGGGAGGAGATAGAAGTTGAGATCGAAGAAGATACTGAACCACGAGCGGGTACTATTCCTGAAGATGTAAGTCAGGCACTGAAATCCAACCCTGATTTGGAAACATATTTCAGGGGGCTCTCGTACACGCATCAGAAAGAGTACATTCAATGGATCCAGGAGGCGAAACGGGCAGAGACCCGCCAGCGCCGGGTAATTAAAATGCTTGAATTAATTAAGCAAGGCAAGAAATAGCGCGCGGGTATATCTGGCTTGGAAATTGATCATAACCAGAAGCCATGTCGCGTATTTAGGGCGTCATTATGGAATTTGAGTTCACGACTGTTATCAGCAGACCGCTTGACCAGGTATATGATTTCTTTATGGATATCGATCAACATGCTGGTCGCAAGAATTCGCTTGTCCCAGTCTATAAAAAGATCACACCTGGCCCTGTTGGAGTCGGCACACGTTACTACGAAGAGGTTCGATTGCTACCATATGTGTACGGTAAGGTACTGACGGAGCTTATCAGCTATCAGCCCGATCACCGGTTGTTATAACGATTTGTTCGATGGGGATGAACGGTGAGCTGACCTACAGGTTTGACCCCGTAGATAATGGGACTCGGGTGATTCAGGAGCAGATCTTAAAGCCGCGTGGTTTTTTTAAGTTGTTTAGCCCCCTGATCGCAGCAGCCTTCTCTCGAATGGCTGCTAAACGCCTGGTAGTAATCAAAGGCATCATGGAAAGCGATAATTTAATTTTAATTTGTGTTCCAGTTCGGGCTTAATATTCAACAGGCTCAAAGGAAAAGGGTATGAAACAGCTTACTTATGAATTCCTGTTTCACTTTCATCAACAGCGTTGTTGGAGCTGGTTTATCCCGAAGGTAAAAACTGATGAAATCAACTCAAAGGTTGCGCTCTAGAAGTTCAAAGCACCTTGCGTTCGAGTTAATTATCCTTTTAGGAATCGTCAGCGCCTTGGGTGATATTACCTATGAGACTGGACGCAGTGTGAGTGGTCCTTACCTGGCATTCCTGGGTGCTGGAGCAATCATCGTTGGACTGGTCTCAGGTTTGGGAGAATTTTTGGGGTATGCACTCCGCCTGGTGTCGGGTTATTTTGTTGATCGGTCTCGTTTTTATTGGTTGGCTACCTTCATCGGATATGGCTTGATCCTGAGCATCCCGCTTTTAGCCTTTGCAAATCGCTGGGAATTGGCTGCCTTACTATACCTGCTAGAGCGTATTGGTAAAGCTATTCGCACCCCTGCCAGGGACGTAATCCTGTCACATGCGGCTTCTCAGGTTGGGCGTGGTTGGGGGTTTGCCATCCATGAGGCTCTTGATCAGGTTGGGGCAGTGATTGGTCCCCTCATTTTTGCAGCTGTATTTATCCAAAGAGAGAGTTACCGCGATGGATTTGCGATCTTGTGGATTCCGGCTTTGCTGACCATGGTAACCCTCATTGTGGCGCGTCTGCGTGTCCCAGCTCCTGAGGTATTGGAATGTTCATCCGCAGCTGACCTTAAAGGTGCTCTAAGGTCTAAGCAGTCCTTACCACCTATCTTTTGGATCTATGGCTTGTTTACCTTTTTTGGGGTGGCCGGGTTTGCAAATTTCCAAATCGTTTCATATCACTTGGTGACAAAGGCTGTGTTTCAACCAGCCCAAATCCCGATTTTATATGCTGTTGCCATGGGGGTCGATGCTGTAGCTGCTCTGGTGATAGGCAAAGTCTATGACAAAATCGGGTTTAAATCCCTTGCCTTCATCCCTTTTCTTACTTTACCCCTGCCAGTTTTCCTGTTCTCACAGGGACTTGCATTAGTGGTTATTGGTGTTGTATTATGGGGGATTGTAATGGCTGTTCATGAGACGGTTATGCGCGCTGCCATTGCTGACCTTGTTGCGCGCGAAAGGCGAGCGTTTGCATACGGGATATTTAACACGGTCTATGGGATTGCCTGGTTCATAAGTGGCGCTGCCATGGGGTTGTTGTATTCTATTTCAAGCAACTGGCTGATTGTTTATGTTGTTGCTATGGAAGCTGCTGCCATATTCGTCCTACTAAAGGTTGGCGCTGATAGGTTGTCTGCCTCTGAATGGTTTCAATCATATTCATAAAAAAATCCAGTAGTAAATTTGGGTCTAAAAGGGTTATCTAATCGATTTTTAACGACTTGTAAATTTTCACCGTGATTAATTAAGCCATAAAACATGACAGATGTCACCTTTATTTAAATAAAATCCTAAATTAAGATAAAATAAATGTATGTATTAAACATATATCAGTTTAAACCTAATGTGTGGTAATTGTTCTGATCCTTCTACATCCTGCCGTTGCCGAGGCAGACGGGTTCCCGGGTTTTTACAGCCCCGCTTGCTGATTAAGCTTGCTCAAAAACCTGCCCATGGTTATGAACTAATGGAGACACTTGGCCAACATGATGAGATTGGTCCAGACCCAGGTAACCTATATCGAAATTTGCGTAATTTAGAAGATGAGGGTTTAGTCCAATCGTCTTGGGATACTGACAATCCGGGGCCAGCTCGCCGCGTCTACCAGATCACAGACGATGGGCTAGCTCACCTGCACGTTTTAGCGGGGGAAGTAAAGGATGCCAACCGGAAAATAGAAGCGTTTTTATCAGAATATGAAGCAATTTTTTCAAAGAAAAGGAGTAAACAAAGTGTGCGAACATAGACACCACCACGGAGAACATGGTCATTGTTGTTGTGAAGAACCAGTGGAAGATACAGGTTGTTGCTGTCACGGACACCACTATGGGGCTGCTCACTTCGAACGCCTGTACATGACAAGAGAAGAACAGGCTGAAGAGCTTGAAGCCTATCTGAAAGAATTGAAGCTGGAAGTCAAGGCTGTCGAAGAGCTGTTGGAAGATCTGCAGAAATAACATACCAAAGCGATTGAAATTGAATATCTTGCAAGAAACTACAGCCAGGTATATGGGGAGCAGCTAATCCTGGCTGTGGTTCATAACAATATCAACCTACGGTATGGACATGATCGTGACTCAAGTGGTCGGCTTTTGTTATGTGTAACAAGAATCCTTTCAAGCCAACAGATCAAGGGTTTAGTTCTATTGGACAATGTTTTCGTCTCAGATTAGTTATGCTTTCTGGGGAGTGTTAGAACAATAGGGTTAGGAATGTAAACAAAAGTGATCGATCTATGCTGCGACGTGACTGGTATTGTGAGGACGTCCTTTCTGGCAACCTTGAAATTAGCAAGGTTTGGGAAGATGAGCACGTATTAGCCTTTCACCATCCGCATCCTCAGGATGAAATTCACGTTGTTGTCATTCCCCAGGACCATGTAGTCTCCATCCTGGATCCGCTGGCTCTGGATGGTGCTCTTTTGGCATCCATGTTGCTGGCTGTCCAAAAGACTGCGCGAGTGCTCAAGCTTGATGAAACCGGTTTCTATGTGCGCATTAATGCTGCTGCACCCGGTGTTACCCCTCACATGCACTGGCACATTCTCCGCCCGGGAATACCATGAGCTGGGCAGATCAGCGAAAGATCATGAATTTTGAACGATCTTTACTGGCAGTTTTTGCTCACCCGGACGACGAAACCTTCCGTCCTGGGGGAACCCTCGCTTTGCTTTCCCAGGGCGGTGTTCGGGTTCAGGTGGTATCCGCCACGCGCGGCGGGGCAGGCTCATGTGGGCACCCTCCATTGTGCGCTCCAGATGAGCTACCGAGCCTGCGTGAAAGTGAACTCCACTGCGCCTGTGCAGCCCTGGGCATTGAGCCACCTGTTTTGCTGGATTATCCAGATGGACGATTGTCTGAGGTTGACCCTGAAACCCTGTTGGCAGAAATCCTGGCCATAGTGAAAAGGGTACAGCCGCAGGTAATGATCTCCTTTGGACCTGATGGGCTTTCAGGGCATCCAGACCATATTGCCATTGGACGTTTGGCGTGTGAAGCGTACCATCTATCTAGGGAAGTTGTAGCTTTTTATACACTTGCAGTACCGCTATCCCTGGCAACCAAGCTCGGCATGTCCCAGATTCGGGCGCTACCAGACGACTCCATCACCCTCAACGTGGATGTTTCCACTGTTTGGGAAGCCAAGCTGGCTGCCATCAACTGCCACCGTACTCAGCTTAGTGAATCACCAATCCTGGCAGCACCGCAAGAGAAACAACGCTTGTTCTTAGGCTGTGAGTATTTCATCCGGGCACAATCCCGGCTCGAAAAAGACTTCTTCTTGACCAATTTTTTATTTGACGAGGAATCCAATCCATGAATCACGCTATCAAAGTGGAAAACCTGACCAAGATCTATGGTCGTCCTGGATCGGGTTTGCTGGCTGTCGATCACATAAACTTTGAAGTATACAGTGGGGAGATCTTTGGTTTTCTTGGACCCAATGGGGCTGGAAAAACCACCACTCAACGAATGCTGACCACCTTGCTACAACCCAGCGAAGGCCGTATATCTATCCATGATCATGATCTGGCTCATGATGCCTATCCGGTCAAACGCATGATTGGTCTGGTGCCTGAAGAGTCGAATGTCTACACCGAACTAAGTGCCTGGGATAACCTTATGTTCACCGCCAGCTTGTATCGGCTGCCACGTATCCAGGGCATGGAACGCGCCCGCCAATTATTGGAGACTTTTGGTCTGTGGGAAAAGCGTGATATCAAGACCTTGAATTTTTCCAAAGGAATGCGCCGGCGTTTGAGTATTGGGATGGCGATTATCCATAAACCGGTTTTGCTTTTTTTGGATGAACCCACACCTGGTTTAGATGCTCAGAGCGCACGTGCTATTCAAGACTTGATCCGCCAGCTGAACGCTGAGGGCACCACTGTCTTTCTGACCACCCACCAGATCGAAGAAGCTAACCAGCTGTGTGACCGAGTGGCTATCATCAACCATGGGAAAATTGCTTCGATTGACACTCCCGAACGGTTGAAGCGTACTTTCCAGCGTGTGCAATCGGTCGAGGTTTCCTTAGAACCGGATGGCCAGGCACATGGCCGGGCGCTAACTGCTCTTCCGGGAGTGACCACTTCCCTCAAGGTGGGCGATAAATGGCGTTTATATACTGAACAACCAGCTACGCTGTTACCTTTGATCATGGATTATGCTACCGAGCACAAGCTTCAAGTTATCAGCCTGAATACGTTGGTTCCCAGCCTGGAGGACGTCTTTCTGGAGATCACCGGTGGGGAGGTAGGTGCGGTCAGGCATGAACCTCGAGATGGCAAGCCTCGTCAGCGCGGCAGAGGAGCCATAAAATGAAGGGTCAATCTCTACACCGTTTCACGGATGAACTTGCCCAAGCTTGGACTATTGCAGTCAAGGACATAAGAGTGTATTACCTGCGACCTGGCATGATCATGTTTGGCTTTCTTATGCCGTTCTTTATGTTCTTCTCCTTTTCGGTCCAACGTGGGCTGGGAGCTACCGAAGGCTTAGCCCGTTTGCTGGCGCTGACCGTCTTTTTCACGGCTGCTGCTGCTGGACCTTTCATCATCCCCACCGAACGTCGTGTTGGCACTTATGATCGCTTACTGATTGCACCCATGTCATTGCTCACCTTATTACTAGGCAAGACTGCGGTTGGGGCATTTTTTGCCATTGTGGTATCCACGGTGGCTCTAATCGCCGCTCTATTGGTCTTTGGGAGCACGGTTGTGCAGCCTGGGTTGCTGGTGTTTGGTATTATCTTGGGGGCACTGTCATTCTCAAGCCTGGGGTTGATTTTCGGTTCGATACCGACTACCAACCCGGGAGATGTGCAAATGCCCAGTACGCTTTTGCGTTGGGGGTTATTGTTTATCAGTGGTGTTTTCATCCCCCTTAGCCAGATGTCTCCAGTGGCCAGGGCCGTCGCCTATTTTTCGCCACTAACTTACGCTCAGGACTTGATGAATTGGGCAGTTTTAGGAAATGGTTTATTGAAGCCGTGGCTCGATTTGGTCGTGCTGGTTCTCAGTACTGCTTTGTTCCTGTTGCCTTCCTGGCAATTGCACCAACGTGCCCGGGTCATGGGACGCTGAGAGCATCGATTAACTTAATGTACTGTGAATTAATAAATCAATTTGGTGATAATTTAGGATTGTATTTATACTAAAACAGGTAAATATAGACGCAATACTAAATTGATCTTAAGGAATCTCCATGCCTGAGTTTCTCCATTGTCCCTCTTGTAACACTGGTCTTTAATATCCGGAAGGAAACAAGTTCCCTTTCCACTGCTCCTAATGTGGATCGACAGCGGTGGTGCCTGAAAAACTCTCCTAACCCAAACCACAACCTCAATCCGAAAGGACTTTTACCTCCTGGCAAGTTGAAATCAGCCCACAAACGAAGGTTACCCCGTTTGTTGTGCTGGCGATTCTCGGATTTGTTTACCTGGCAATTGCTGGAGTTGCTGGGATTATCTGGTATGCCGAAATTGAGCGTATCACCATTATTCGGGCTACCAGTACAACCAATGCTGTCCGTGTGGCGGGGCAGGTCGCCGAGGCAGAGGTCAGGTATCGAAATCGTTGCAGTAGTTCCAACCCTAAACGTCATGGCTTTAAGATCCAGCGAGTTGGGTCTTTGATAAAGTTTGTCCAGGCAATGACTTTGTGGGGGGTGAACTGGAATAGACCCTCCTCATCCCACTGTTCAGCTTGGGGTGCGTAGCCATCCTGTGCATATTTTTCCCGATAAGCTGCAGCAATCCGCTCCGCCAGGGCTCTTTCTGGTGGCCTGTTATAGATAAACGCTTCGCCTTCCAGCATCACTGCAGAATCCCCAGACTCCAGATGTACCGCCACCTGTGGGTTGGCAGCGATGTTACGCCCCCGCCGGGTTTGCGGTGAACCGTCAAAGTACAGCCGTTCACCCAACCACACTCCCCATACCGGCGTTGCGGATGGTTTACCTTCAGGTGTTGCTGTGACAATCCAACAATTCCTGGCAGTTTGCATACGCTCCTGGACGTAGCTCCAGGGTAATTTCCCTTGGATGTCTTTGGCTGACATGTATCCCTGGGGGAAATGCGGCCTACTCGCAGGGGGATCTTCTCTCTTCGCATTAAGGTTATTTTTCATGGCTTGGTTCTCCTATATTTATTTTTTCCTTAAAGGTTTCCTTGTCGAATTCTAGTGTAATAAAAATGGTGTGCGGAGAATTATACAACTTACGGTAAGTAATATCATGGTAACGCCCATCTAATCACATTGCACAACATCTTAAATCTTGCTCTATAAAACGCTTTCCAATGATGGTAAATGAAAGCATTCTTGAAGTCGCAATTACGACTTTCCTTTGATTGATTTATTGATCAGGCAATAACCGGCGAAAATATGAGTTCAATGTGGTTTGCTTCCATAGAAATTGGTATGGCACTAAACTGTGCATTTATTGCTCATCTGGGCGATCACAGCTTTGCGGTTTAGCCGGATTCAATAAATATTCAGCATGGATTACTTCTCACTTACCCATTTTGTGGGGTTGCTGGTTGATGGGAAGTTAAGCATTATCCAGGTTTAAATAAAATAAACCTCTCAATACAACTTAAGCGGCATGACAGCCCTCAGGTTTAACGCTAAACTCTAAACAAGTTTGTCTTCCGGGAAGATGTGATGAAACCCAATCTGACTCGAAAAGTATTGATCTTGCTATCCCTGGAATTTGTTTATGCTGTATTGGTCATTGTTCCCCAACCGAGTGCCAGCCAGTTTGCCAACAATTGGCAAGACCGCTGGCGCAAGCTTTGCTTCTGGATCGACATTTTTCTTGATCTGTATTGCAGAAGAATATCATATGTAAAATTAAACCGAGATGATTTTTCAACTGGAGAGAGATCTGACATTAAACTAAGGTCTAACCAACTTACCAGCTCTGGGGATTATCTCTTCACTGTTGAATTGAACAATCTCTATAACAGCCTGTTTGTACTTGAGGCTGCCCGACCACACCGCCCCAATTCCTATTTGGGTAGCGGGTTTTAGGAGGCGGGGATGGACAATTCCGAGTTTTGGATTTACCCGTCTATGTATCCTGAGGGAGCGTCGAGACATTCGGGGAGGAATTTAAATGACTGAAGGCAAAAAATCAAAGGGTTGTCTAGGAACACTGCTTTGGGGGATAGGTGTTATGTCACTGGTGGCTATTCTTTCCCTGGCAATCCTGTTCATCAACCAGCGCATCGCCCTTTCTCGCCTCCATCAAGGTTATTCACCACCTGGTAAATTGGTGGCAGTGAACAGCCATTTTATGCACATCCATTACGTTGGGAGCGGCTCGCCCACGGTTGTCATTAACGCTGGAAATGGCAGTTTCTCGCTTGAATGGATGCCTATCCAGGAACAGTTGAGCCAATCCATGCGTGTCTGTACATACGACCGCGCAGGGTATAGTTGGAGCGAACCTGGTCCAGGACCACGCCATGGCGTGCAGGTGATAGATGAACTGCGTGCCCTGCTTACAGCTGCTGGTGAGAGCGCGCCGTACATATTGGTGGGTCACCCCCTAGGGGGCGTGCATATACGCATTTTTGCACTTCAATATCCCCATGAAGTTGCTGGTTTGGTGTTGATCGATACTGCTTCCCGGTTAACAATTACCTCGGATTACGAACAGCGAATAGCGGATTCCATCGGATTTTATCGGGTCATGAACCTGTTAACTCGTTCTGGTATCTTGCGCATTCTTGGGCCGTTGGGTGGGGAGAGTTCAATGCCGGAAACCGCTCGCACACTGAGGCTCGAACTGCAGGAGACCTACCTGAATCTACTGCTGAATCCCAACCAGTATGCCACTGCTATTGCTGAAATGGAACAGCTTCCCCGGACCTTCCAACAGGCAAGCCAGCTGATGGTTGGGGAGCGACCCCTGAATGATCTGCCCTTAATTGTTCTCACCGCCGGGCAGATGGCTGCCCCGGGTTCGACTCCTTTGGGCGAACAACACATGCCTGTCAATGATATCCACATCGAGCAGCAGGAAGAACTGGCACAGCTTTCGTCGCAAGGCGAACAGCGCCTGATTCCAGAGAGTGGACACCTGGTGCATCTCGACGAACCTGCAGCTGTATTGCAGGCTATCCTGGATGTGTATGATTTGAGCGAATAGACCAAAGGGGAGAAATCAAATCCTAAGCCATGGTTCGAGCACTCCTCTATAGGTTGCTGTGGGCACTGGCTGAGGCAACTGTGTTTTAATTTGCCAACATTCCCCCTTGATAAACGAACAAATATAGTCTAAAATAGATAGACATTGTCCAATAAAAGGTTGATATCAGAGTCACAGGTGAGTTTGGCGAGGTTTCAATTATGGTTGCAGATGGAAAAATTGACCAAGATACAGTCCAGGAAGTCTGGCGAGAGTACCTAGCCACTGGCGATGTGCCTGAGTTTGTAAATGCGCCTTGGTTCTCTTCCAAACGTTTACGACCATTTTTTTTGCATATTCCAGCCGAACCGCGCTGTAGAACATGCTTTTTTCCCTTTGAAGGGCTGGGTGGTAAGCTAATGCGCAGTTTCTTTGGGGTAAGCCCCGCGAAGATGAACCCCCATATCTGCAACCTGTGTGAAAATTTTCTGACCAGATTTCCTGGCGGCGTTGAGGTTGAACTCACTATCTTTTTTGCAGATGTACGTGGTTCGACCAGGCTGGCTGAGAAGATGAATCCCACGCAATTCAGCCAGCTGATCAACCGGTTTTACAACGTCACTTCCAGTATCTTGTTTGAGAGTGAAGCTCTGGTGGAAAAATTAATCGGTGATGCCGTTACCGCAATTTTTACACCTGGGTTCGGGGGGCAGGATCATGCTAAGGTGGCCATTGAATCTGCCAGAAAAATAATGAAAGCCACCGGTCATGGCAGTTCCTCAGCTCCTTGGGTGCCCCTTGGTATTGGCATACATACCGGCAGAGCGTTTGTTGGGTCGGTGACATCAGATTTAGGTGTTAAGGATATTGCGGTGTTGGGGGATACCGCCAATACCGGAGCACGGCTGGCCTCCCTCGCTGCGCCTGGTGAAATTGCGATCAGTCAGGAAACAGCTAAGGCTGCGGGATTAGATGCTGACGGCATCAATGTGCGCCAGGTTGAACTCAAAGGTCGCCAAGAACCGGTTGAGGTGTGGGTTCTTTAAAACCTTAGTAGCAGGTCTCAGATTCAGCAATGAACAGGCCGTTCCCTTGGCCACGCCAAACCTGGTATGACTCGACACCAGCTATTGAGTTATCGATAATCCCGTTTCCGGTCACATCACTCAAGGTGGTGGCTGCACATTGAACATAGCTGATGCGTTGGCTTAATCTAAACTTGCCAATTCCTTCATTCAGCCAAATTTCCCCCAGTCTCATCTCCAATTTAAAGAGCTTTATGGCAGTGGACCGTATAAGCCACCGAAATCTTTAACTGCCACGAACTTCGAACCATCTGGGGCTACCATTATCCAAGGAGAAAAACCATCCCCAGCCAGTTCCCAATAGCTTTTCATCTCACCATTCGGCAAGGAGACCAGCGAAACTCCATGGGCTGAAGCTACTACGATTTGAGAAGTCGCTGTTAGATAGCGGATGCTGAGATGTGCATAATCACGGGGGATATGACCGCTGAAGGTCAATCGTGTCTGCACTGATTCTGGTGTTTCAATCAGGACGAGATCATACTCATCGCGGTATGTCGGGCTGTTTTCCCACTTTGGCATTTGCGCTAATTGTCCGTCAGGGAACAGCAGCAAGGTGTGGTGTTCGTGGTCATAGATATGCACGCGCCCGGATTGAGAGTTGTATAGATATGTTGCCTGGCTGCGGGGATGGTTGAGGCGGATGACCAGGTAATACCCATCCTGAACGATGAAAGACCCGCCGGCAGCCATTTCATGGTGTCGGTTGATCTCCAGGTCGAAAATGTCGACCAGCACGTTGGTGAATTGGGGTGGGTCGACGCTGTAATCAACGATCAGCAGGTCATCACTGCCATGTATGAGCACCTCATAACCGGATATACCTTCAATCCAAGGTGCACGTTGACCGTAATCATCTTCCAAGAACAGGCTACTCTCCACCAGACCGCTGTCGCTGGCGATCAGGTAGAGGTTGCTGCCTGCATTGCTGCCGCTGCGACCGTTGAGCCGGGCAATTGCCAGCTTTTCGCCTCCAACCAGCCAGGTAAAACTATCCCAATGCAAATCGTATGGGTTTGGGGTCACGTCCTTGATGGGCTGCAGGGTGAAGGTCTTTCCATCAAAAATCCAGTAGGCATCCGAGCTCATCAATAAGGCAAGGCCGGTTTCCGCATGGTAAGCGCCGATTTGGGATAATGTCACCGGGAAACGATCTGTCAACCTTTCCGTCTCTGGATGACAGGGGGTTATGACAGCTATTTCGCCGCTTGAGTCCAAAAACAAAAGCCGGCCGTCAGGCAGCCAGGCGTGATAATCTCGTAATCCATCCACATGTGCAAACTGGCTGTCTGCTGTGCATAGTTCACCTGTTTTTGCATTCAGGAAGTGCAGGCGTGTAGCCTTGCTGTATGTCCCAAACACGAAATAGGCGCTATCTGGCGACCAACTGCCGGGCACAACCGGTGTTCCATTCAGCACTGGCTGAACGACTGTTTTGGTGATGGCGACATCAATTTCAGGCAGCGGTGTCGGTAAGGGCGGGGATGTAGCCGGCAGATCATCCATCCATGAGTTATAGCGGGCTTTCACCTGCTCCAATCTCTCTTCACATTCCCATGGTACTGCAGGAGTTTCGCCTACAGCCGCATACACCCGCAGGGAGACGGGTGTGCTGAAGTATTCGCGGTAAAAAGCCCCCAGACGATAGCTATCTTGGCTGCCCTGGTAACACCATTCTTTTTCACTGGACAGGATTATCGGCTGCTGGATGAACAACAGATCACGCGGCGTCAGTGCGGATAACGTCTCTGGATAATGCCCCTCACGCTCATAAAACTGTTTCAAAGCCTGTTCAATACGTGCCGCCCGTCCTTCAGTGATCTCATGGTATGAAACCCGCCAGCCCCAATTAAACGCCTGGTAGAGCAATAAGGGTACCACCAGCATGAACACGAACCCTGCCAGCCGGGGCTTGCCCTTCAAAGTTACCCCCATCAGCATTCCACTCGCAATAGCTACCGGACCGGCTTGCATCGTCACCATAACGCCGAAGAACCCATCGGTGGTTTGATCCCAGACAGAACCCCAAAATATTGAATAAGCCATATAGCCCAATGTGATTAAGGCAAGCGCAAATGATGCAATATTTGCTGTTTGCCAAGGTATCCTGCGGTTAACCTCACCTCTCTGGTTGGCAGCCGGAGTTAGCGCGTAGCTGATGAGCACCGCTGCCATCACTACCATCAATCTGGGCAGCAGCGCAAACAAAAAAAGTTGGATTGGGTACAATAGCCAGGCGGGAATGGCACCTGAACGCATAAAGGTTTGCACCAATTGGAAAATTGGGGAAAAGTATAAAATGCCAGCGACGCATACGGCTACTGCCAGCCAGGGGAGCCGTCTACCCAGGGCCCAACCAATGACCAGTATTGCTACACCCAGCGTGAGGTAGTACCAAAGCGGCAACGGTTGGAAAATTGAGATACTGATTGGCAGAATGGCAAACGTTAACCCCAGAAGCACGATCACCAGGGGTTTCCGGTTTATGTCGCCTAGTGCTTTCCAATTAAGCAGGATGAATGCCTGGATGCCTATAATGGCAGGCATCAATAAACCCATTAGGACAATTGATACTCCACGATCCTCGCCAAAAGAGAAAACCGCGGCTAAAAAAATAACCAGCAGCAATATCAACCCTATACCAAGAAATAACATCACAATCCTGCGTCGACCCTTGTCCTCTTCCTGACCATGCAGGGCGAGTAAACCAGCTAAAACCACCAAAAATGCAGGTACGATCCCAATCTGGTTAAATTCTGTCATGCCCATGGTTGCTCTCCTTCATTGGGTGAGGAATATTTGTCAGTCCAAGTTTGGTATATCAGGCGAGCAAACATCGGCAGCAGAAGCAAGGTGATCATGAATGCCCACAACACGCTCACCCAGGTGAGGTCAGCCAGCCACCTTGCTGGCGATGCTAACCAGGCCTGCCAGGGTCATCAAAACCAATGCCATTGCCAGGTATGGCGTCCGCTGAACGCTGTAAATGCCGTCGAACGCCGTCATGATCAAAAAGGGCAGCATAGCATATAAGCCAAAGGCGAGGCGCGTCCAATCCAGGGCGATGCTCTGACCGATGCGCCGTAAAAAAGGCGGCAGGGGCTGGCTGTGGAGATGGGTGTGTATAGCCATCATCGTCAGAGCAAAAACTGCCAGCAGCATGCCAGCCCAGAAAAAAGTTAGGTGATACCACTGCGCCAGCAGCTGGCTGTAGCTCAGTAAGAGGCCTCCTGCTGGAAATGCCCAGCGGGGCATCCCCCGCGCTAACCCTAACAAGAACATCGGCAGCGCAAATAGACCTACAAACCAACCCAACCCTAGCCACTGGCGCTGCCAGTCAGCGGGAAGCCACTCGGGGCGGATGTAAACAAAGGTGATCAGGGCAGCCGAGGTGACTGCGAAGGGCATGCTTTCTAGGAACGTCTGCCGCCAGGAAAAACGACCGTCATTGGCTGGCTCTAAAGGGTGAAATGGGGACCTGGATACAAACTGCCATAGAGATTGTCCGACAAGTTTCTTTCGCCACGCCGCCAGGTGTACTCGGCAGAGTGCCAATGGAAGTTGGTAAAACTCTTGGAAGCTGACCAGCAGCATAGCCCACACACTTTCCCTGGCTTGCTGTTCCAACTGCATTTGGAATACCTCCACCATTTCGTCAGCAAAAGCGGACCGGAATTTCGCAGGGAAGGTGTACAGGCTCAGTTGGTAGAGTTTCAGCATTGCAGTGAGTATCATCCCGTTTGGTCCTTCAAAACAAGCATCATCTCCTGGCATACTTTACTCACTGGCAGCGAAATCCAACCGCTGCTGCGCTGTTGCAACCAGGGCTTGCAGGCGGCTAATTTCTGCCCCGATCACCTGTCCCCCCTTGAGCGTTAAGCGGTACGCTTTCCTTGGGCGACCAGGGTGTCTGTCCTCCCGACCTGCTTGAGGTAAATCCGTTGCCCGTTCGATCAAACCCTGATCCAACAGGCGGGCGAGAGCTTCATAAAGTGTGCCGGTACTTAATCTCACCTTCCCGTTGCTGATCTCAGCCACATCTTTCAGGATGGCATAGCCGTGTTTTTCTCCATCTGCCAGGCTGAGCAAGATAATCAAAGTTGGCTCCCGTAAGGGCAGGTACTCGAAAATTTCTTCTCTTCGATTACTCATATGTGATCCAATCCTGTTATATATCGGTTACCGACTTATATCATTGGGAGTGTATCAAATTTTGCGTTGGGAGTCAACTTAAAATTTTAGGATTATGGCTAAGATTGAGCCGGCTGATCAACCAATTTTACAATGTCCTTTCCATAGTTTTATTCAAGGGTGATGCTTTGGTGGAGAAATTGATCGGCGATGCTGTTATCGCATTTTTCACACCGGGTTTCGGGGGTGAACAGCATGCCCGCAACGCCATAGATGCTGCCAGTAAATATTGACATTTATTTTATTGCTTTTATAATAAGATTAGCATACAGCCACAATGATTGTTTCATTGCCATTCAATTGAAATAATGTAGGTGCAATCATGTCTGGACTGAATCATGCATATCAGGTCTGGGCAAAGCGAGTGGCGTAACCGACCGTCTCGTTGGATTTCGGTCGGATTTTTTATTAATATCAGGCATCCCAGAAGAAATATCCATCAGCCTGATCAATGAACAGTTTTCGGCATTTCTCGAGAAAAATATATTCCGTATAATTTAATAACCTGGAAGGAGGCTTAACGGGCGTTCTTGAGATTTTTTCTTCAGTGGGTGGGAAAACCAACCATCCAACTTATTTAGGATGGCTGCCCAGACCATGCGCTGGAGATCGTTAATCATTCAACAACCTGTTCTCCGTCTGACCCGGGATGTGCCCCTTTATGGGCTGCCCCCCCGGCTAGGCTGGTCGTGATCCCTGTGTCCAGGCGAGAACAACTTTTACCTGGAGTGCAACCATGAAAAGGAAATCCTTTTTTGTGATACCTGTTGTTTTCTTATTAGCGGTTGTTCCCTTATTGGTAGGCGGGTTAACCATCTCAACCGCAGCTAGCGAGGATGCTCCGCATGAGAACCCTCGCGTGGTCGACCCAAGCTCAGGTAGCCGTCCAGCCCCACTTAGACCGCAGCCGGAGTGGGGAGGCGCATGGCAGTACGGCCCGGATACCAGTTTTCAGTTCACCCGCTTCGATGGCGAGTTCTTCCCCACCGATGGTAAAGTCTATTTCATGGGTGGTCGTCTGGCGAGTGGTGATACTGACGGAAGTGTCTGGTCGTACGACCCCAGCACGCTGGTTTATACTGACATGGGTGTTGACCTGATCACCCCCATCTCAAACTACACTATGAACCTGCTCCAAGATGCCAGTGGAGATTGGGGATTTTATGTGTTTTGCGGTAGACCGGCTCCTGGCGGCGTCACCCCAGTTGTCCAGGTTTATTATCCTGAGACGAATACCGTCGTGCAGCTGGATTCAGAGGATAACTTCCCCGGAAGTTTTAGCTGTACTTCCGCAGTGAATGTGGTTTACAACAATATGGTTTACCTGGCAGGTGGTTTTGACGGCAGCGTCAACAGCGCCGAGACCTGGGTTTTTGACCCAACCCAACCTCCCGGAAGCAAGTGGACGCACATCCCCAGCGCGAACCTGAGCTCTCCCCGTGCCTACATCATGGGTGGGCTGGTTGATGACCTGATCTATGCCATTGGCGGCAACTACTTCGATGGCGCTGCTTTAATTAGTGTTGAGACTGTCGAGGTGCTAGACCCGAATGCTCCTGAACCTGTTTGGGATGATGCCGCGGTTTCAGATCTTCCAGAAATATGTTCGGAAGGGCGTGCCTACAGTTTCGATACCGGCAGCCCCTTTGCTGACCTGGACGGCACACCCCTGGGAGGTAAGATCATCTCTTCATGCGGCGATTGGCCTGATGAGAATGAGCGTGTTTATGTCTACGATACTTATCTCGATACCTGGGAAGAGTTCCCCTTTCTGCAAACCGACCGTCGTGATCACGCAGCTGCATTTATTCCTACAAACCATCCTGTTGGCACCGGCATGCCTGGCTTGTGGGTGTGGGGAGGTCGCAAGGATGCGGATACAAATGTGCTGACCTCTTCAGAATACTATAAGGTCAATTACACCGGTTTTGACTGCGACGTCCTGGTGGTGGCTGATGATTGGAAATTCGGCAGTGTATGGGGCGGCACACCCTACTACACATCTGCTCTGGATTATCTTGAATTTGAATATGATGTCTGGGAGACGGGCAATTTAATCTATCCAGAGTTCGCTGATATGATTGCCTATGATGCCGTGATCTGGTTCACTGGCTATGCCTGGCAAGATGTATTTCTCACGCAGAACGAAGCTGAGGTAGGCGCTTACCTGGATGCCGGCGGCAATTTCTTGCTGTCCTCCTTGGACTATCACTATGAAGCCGGGCTTACTGATTTCATGCAAAATTATCTAGGGGTTGAAAGCGTCGTCGATGACGTCATTGAACTGGATCCAGCTGGTGTTGACTCCAACCCCATCGGCCATGGTCTTGGCCCATACACCATGGCCAGGCCGGACGATTGGGAAATCTACTGGCCAGAGGCTGAATACGAAGGCCCCTATGACGATTACGCGTACGCAAAACCAGGCGCGGCTGAACCTTTCCTCTTCGATACATCCGGAGAGCCCAACTCGACCAACTACGACAGCGGTACCTTCAGGTCGGTCTTCCTTGCCTGGCCTTTCGAGTGGATCGACACGGTAGAGGAACGAGCTGAAATCATGGACGCCGCCCTGGGATGGATGTGCTCAGCTGGGTTGGGCAATGTAAATCTGATCCCACCTATCCAGAGTGATAGTGGAATTCCAGGAGAAACGGTACCCTATACCCTCACCCTGATAAACAATATGGGATTTGCTGAGACATTCACCATCACCTATGAGTCCGATTGGCCTCTGTCTGGTCCCAGCTCAATTGGCCCAATACCCAACGGCAGCAGCGAATCTTTCGAGGTTGAGATGCTGGTGCCGCTTGAGGCGAACTGTTATGAGACTGGTGACGGTGTGGTCACTGCCACAGCGATGAGTGACCCAGAGTTATCTGCAGCCGCTTACCTGACCACCTCTGCCCTGCCTGATGGCATCGGTGACTTAGCTGGAACAGTCTATGATCTCAACACGGGCTTGGGTATACCGCAGGCGTATGTTTTCTTCGAACTGGACGAATTCTACTATGAGACCTGGACAGATGAGTCTGGCGAGTACGGTATGACAGAACTGCCTGCCTGCACCTATATGGGCGGGTTCAACGCCATGGGTTACGAAAACCAGTTCGATGTTCCATTTGAAATCAATAATGGCTCGACCACCACACTGGATGCTCACCTGGCAGCCGCTCTTCCTGAACTATCGACTGAGTCGATCAGCGTCATCGTGCCGCTGGGCAGTATCGATGAATACAGCCTGGCAATTTCCAACGCTGGATCAGGGGACCTGCACTTCTACATCAGCGATATCCCTCCAGAGAGCATTTACCCAACCCCAGATATGCAGCCAATGCTGCCATCAGGTGTCGATGCACGTCTGTATGCTGAACTGAACGCTCATCCAGGAGCAACAACAAAATTCATCGTCTACTTCAAAGAACAGGCAGACCTGACACCGGCGTTCTATATCAAGGATCGCGACGCCCGCGGTCAATATGTGCTTGATGCCCTGCGCGCAGTCGCGAACAGCAGTCAAGCCGGGCTGACGGCAGAACTGGATCGTCAGGGGGTGGAATACGAATCGCGCTATATCGTCAACGCCATGGTGGTCACAGGCGACCTGCAGCTGCTTAACCAGATCTCCGCCCAGAATGAGGTTGCCTACATCGGAGCTAATCTGCAGATCCCAGCCCCTCAACCGCTCGAGATGACACCTGCAGATGGGGGAATCAGTGCGGTAGCGTGGAATATCGCTCAGGTGAATGCCGATGATGTTTGGAGCGAGTTTGGGGTCACCGGCGCGGGCATCGTCGTCTCCAACATCGACACTGGTGTGCAGTACGATCACCCGGCTCTGGTGAACCAGTACCGCGGCAACCTGGGAGCCGGCAGCTTTGACCATAACTTTAACTGGTGGGATCCATACGGCGATCAGCCGATGGCGCCATATGACTATCATAGTCACGGTTCACACACGATCGGCACCATGGTTGGAGATGATGGTACTGAGCAAATTGGTATGGCCCCCGATGGACAGTGGATTGCCTGTAATGGTTTCAAGCAGGGTGGCTACGGTTACACTGTCGAGCTGCTCGAATGTGCCGAGTTTATCCTGGCGCCTTGGGACCTGGCGGGTGAAAACCCCAATCCTGACTTACGCCCGGATGTCGTCAATAACTCCTGGGGCGGCGGACAGGCTGATTGGTGGTATAACCAGGCAATTTACGCCTGGCGGGCGGCGGGCATCTTCCCGGTCTTCTCCAACGGCAATGCCGGCCCTAACTGCTCGACCACAGGCGCACCGGATTACGACAACGTGATGACAGTCGGTGCGACTAATAATATGGATGTCATCGCTGGCTTTTCCAGCCGAGGTCCAGCTTTGATCACCGAAATCACCAAACCCGACGTCGCTGCTCCTGGTGTCAGTGTCTTTTCCGCTTACAACAACGGAGGTTATGGGACCATGAGTGGCACCTCCATGTCAGCACCTCATGTTGCTGGACAGGCGGCATTGATCTGGTCAGCTGTGCCTGAGCTGCGCGGCGATGTCGAGTTAACCTACTGGATTATCGAACAGACCGCCATGCCCATCCTGGATGGTCAGTGCGGCGACCCAAATCCACCCAATAATGTTTACGGTTGGGGGCGCATCGATGCATTTGATGCGGTTAGCCTGGCGCTCGATAACCTGTGGGAGACCCCCTGGCTGACCGTGGACCCGCTCATGGGCGTGGTAGCACCCGATGAAGAGGCTGAGATCCTGCTGAGCTTTGATACCCACGATCTGGAGGATGGCGAGTGCTATGCCAGCACCTTGAGGATCGAATTTAATGATCCTTATGTGCTGGAGACCTTCCTGCCGGTTGAACTGTGTGTCATGGATGTCGCTGACCTGCAGGTTGACAAGACAGCTGAACCCTCACCGGTAATTGTTGGTGATCCCCTGACCTACACCATCACGGTAGAGAATCTGGGCCCCAGTTTGGCAACCGGTGTCTTGCTGGCCGATACACTCCCAGATGGGGTAGGGTTTGTCTCCGCCAGTGATGGCTGCAACTACGAGGATGGGGTTGTCACTTGTGACCTGGGAGAGTTGGCGGCTGGCGCGAGTGCATCTGTATCTGTTCAGGTAACCGCGCCCGAAATCCCTGGAGAAATCACCAATGAGGCGCTGGTAACCAGTGGAGTTTTCGACAACGATCTCACCAACAACGTTTTCAGCCTTCTGACTGTTGTGGAAGAACCACCCATCCGGCATATCTACTTACCTATGGTGATTTCACAATGATCGTTTAATTTTGAGAAAACAATTGCAACCCCGGTAGTCCAGGAGGAACTGCCGGGGTTAATTTTTTTTCAGGGTTTATCCAGATTGGAAGTTTGAATTTCTCTGAAGTTATCAGCATCACCAAATGTATCAGCCACTATCCAGAGGTAGTCTGATGTCGAATAGTCTATTCGGCAGCCAACCATCACACATTGTTCATGTAGATTGGACTGATGCCAAAATGGTTGTTGACAATTATTAGATTTACATTAAAATAGGATCGAGGATAGTTTACACATGCACCAATATACCCAATGAATTATGGTTGGGTTAGTTTAGGGTTTCCGGACACCAGGATCGGTTTCATGTCCGGAGGTAGTTTATTGTGTCAGCGTACATCTTCAATGCATTTGGGCGGGTTTTTTATCGGTTTCTTTTGACCAACATCGCAAAAATTAGCAACGAACCTGTCAATTAGGGATTCTTTTCGGAATGAAAAGTCTACACGGCTTGAGAGGAGGTTAACCCGGCTCCATTCCATACTTTTTCCTATTAATTGGCTAATCCTGCAGCAGGGATCTTCGAATTCGTGGTGAGTTTCACAGGGGCGCGCTGATGATCGTGGCTGGATTTAATTCCCACCTGTGACCACACCTGAAACCCTCCGAACGGGCTGGCCCCCCCACCAGGAGCGGACTTCACCCTAGCCTGCTGATATGTACTGCTTCTAGAGGAGTACTGAAATGAAAAGAATATGGATTTTTACAGCCCTGGCTGTGCTGGTAACCGCTGCCCTGATCTTCATTGGCTCGGTCGCTTTGGCTGAGGAAGATACGGACAGCCCTGGCCCGGCGTTGACTGGGGCAAACCCAGATGCCGTAGCCGCTGGAGGTATTCAGTCCCTCAGCGGCTCGTTTGTCGAGTTCGATCCTTCTGTGGGGGGGGATGTATGCTTCATACCCGACATGCCGCAGACCTTTTGCTTCCGCGCCGAATCGTTCTCCCCCGACTGGGAGTACGTCTACAACCTGTGGCAAATGTTCCCGGACGACTGGACTGTGACCGATGTTTATGTTGAAGGTACACCCTGGTGCGACAACGGCACCTGGGGAACATTTTCCTGGTCGTTCCAGACCTCGCCCTACGAGGTCAACATCTATCATCCCCGCTACCAGGGCTCTGGTGGCGCTCACTGCATCGCCTATTACTGCTTCGAGGTGCTTCCGGGCACTGGCGAGCCAGAAGCGCTCGAGTCGTGGTACTGGGACGGCGATGGCTATGGTGCTGTTCCTCATAACCCCTGCAGCGACGACCAGTATACCCCTGCTGGTCAAAACACCTGCGACGAATGGATCAATCCCCAGGCGGCTGTCCCGCCCTGTGAGCTGGATCCGATCATGTTGACCCCACAGGAAATCTATGATGAAGGCTGCCCCTGTGAGCCGCAGGAACATGAGTTTACCGTTTGGAACAACACCGGTTATAACACCGATGTTAACTTAACCTACACTCTGGTTCAAGGGGATG
>JACUUU010000298.1 GCA_014859065.1 Anaerolineales bacterium | reverse complement strand
TCTCGATTAACCTTTTATGACTCCCCTGGTTTCTGTCTGGAAAATCGAGCATTGAAATTAATATATCAAATAGCGGTTTTGAAATCTGGCTGTAATTGTTGGCTGGTGGAAGGTCTTTGATGACATCAGAGATGACATACCCCTCAGGGTTCATCAAGTGCGCCTTTCCACCCCAATCTTTCAAAGTTCGACCACAAGCCTGGCAGTATTGATGGGGTAAGCGTACTTGTTTTACATTGAATCTACCATTACCTTTTGTAAACAGCATCACCGCTGCATGGACAGAAGGTAAAGGTTTGTTTTCAACAGGGGTAGACTCAACCACAAACCAATATTTAAAGGTCAATCGCTTTTCTAAAAAAACTCCGAACTCTGGTAAAACGGCTGGCAGGCCTTGAATAAAAAGCACACCCCCATTTTTCAGAACACGCGCGGACTCCTGTAACAACAAGAATATTAATTGCTTATCACTCGTATCTAAGGCGCCTGTAACTAGAAAGACAAACTCAAGTGAACATGAGTCTTGCCTAGAAATTCCTTCCAGCAACTCTAATTGGTGCAGGTAAGCGATTTCCATATTTCTACGCTAATCTTTGAAATGCAATTATTTATTCTTGGTTGATTGTAACTGGATTTGCAAAATAATACAATTGTTCTATTTAATTTTTATTGAGTATGGCATTCTGTCTAATTGGCTTAAAACCCAGCCGGGAATTGCAACCAATTGCGCTGCCACGTGCGACCACTTTGACGTTATCCGTTCGCCGCAGTATTTCAATCAATAGCAGGTTACTCGTTCTTTTCCTGGTCAAAGGGTTACGAGCCGTCACTCTCCATATACGAAACGCCCATAGTGATTATGGCGTAAAAACAAAAGCACATCGCCGGAGCCAGGCACCCAAGCTTTATCGAAACAATCGGATCTGACTTCTGCGTGCAGCACCTTGGCCACAAAAAATGTATGGTCGCCGGCAGGCACCTCCTGCTCGACCTGACATTCCAGGTGACCGAGAGCAGCCTCCAGGATGGGGGTTTTCAAGAAACGCGCAGGACGCAGCTGCAGTCCTGCCTGGGGAATCTTGTCACAATCTCGCCCAGAATGTTCGCCGCAAAACTCAACCGCCGGCTGCATATCTTGTCCAACCACGTTGATAACGTACTCGCCGGTGGACGTAATCAGCTCATGGGAATAGCGGGTCAAGCCGATGCTGATGCCCACTAAGGGAGGCTCGTGGGATAAAGAGGTGTGCCAGGCAACGCTGATGGCATTTGGTTTACCGCTTTGGTCGATGCAAGTCACCAGCACTGCCGGGCGGGGGTTTAACAACCGCGAGCAAGCGCCTCCGCTGATAATGGTTGTGGGATTGGTGTAGTTCATCATTGTTCCTTTTTTTTGAGATTTACGGTTTAAAACATATTCGGCAGGTATATTCCGCGGACCAAGTAGAGGAGGTTTTTAGGCGTGAAAACTCACAAGCTTGCTCCGCATTGATGGGTGATGTGCTATCTTGTAAAATTTATCCGTAAAAGGCAAGGTCAATCGAACTTTCACTTAGCGGACAAAGCCTCTTTACGTTCCACTTTCAAAAGGTCCAGCAACTCGCGGCCGGAGATTTCTTCCTTTTCGACCAGCTCATCGACGACTCGATCCAAACCCTCTTTGTTATCGGAGAGGATTTGCCTGGCTCGCTGGTAAGCTTCATCGAGGATCGACCTGATTACTTCGTCCACTTCTCGGGCTGTTCTTTCGCTGAAATTGCGGCTCCTGGCGATTTCATCCCCAAGGAAAATTTCCTGGTTTTCATCCGAAAGCGAGACCCGGCCCAGGTTTTCACTCATCCCCCACTCGAGCACCATTTTTCTGGCAAGATGAGTTGCTCGTTTGAGATCATCCGCTGCTCCACTGGTGGTGGTGTTCATTACCAGTTCTTCAGCAGCGCGACCAGCCATCAATACGCTCATCTGGTCGAGCATAAAATCCTTGGTATAGAGATAGCGATCATGTTCCGGGATTTGCTGCGTGACTCCCATTGCGCGGCCGCGCGGGACGATAGTTACTTTGTACACCGGGTCGGTATGCGGCAGCAATGACCCCACCACGGCGTGTCCGGCTTCATGGTACGCCAGCAGCCGCTTATCTTCTTCGGTCAGAACAAGGTTGCTTTCCAAGCCCATCAGCACCTTATCCCTCGCTTTACTGATCTGCTCGTCACTGATTTGCTTTTTTTCTTCCCGCGCAGCCAGAAGGGCAGCTTCATTGAGCAGATTTGCTAAGTCTGCACCGCTAAAACCGGGGGTGCCTCTGGCGATCTGCTCGAGGTCCACATCAGCGGCAACAGGTTTCCCCTTGGCATGGATTTTAAGAATCTCCAGGCGATCTTTCATGGTGGGCAAATCGACCATCACTTGCCGGTCGAAGCGACCGGGACGCTGCAAGGCTGAATCCAGGATGTCCGGGCGATTTGTGGCAGCCATGACGATGATGTTTTGAGTGGGCTCGAAACCATCTAACTCAGAAAGCAGCTGGTTTAATGTTTGTTCGCGCTCATCATGACCTCCACCCAAACCTGCGCCGCGTTTGCGACCGATCGAATCGAGCTCATCGATAAAAATTATCGCCGGGGCATGCTGTTTAGCTTGTTTGAACAGGTCACGCACACGCGATGCCCCTACACCAACAAACATTTCCATGAAATCGGAACCAGTGATGGAAAAGAACGGTGCTTTAGCTTCACCAGCCACTGCCCGAGCCAGCAGGGTTTTACCAGTACCTGGGGGTCCGATCAGAAGTACACCTTTGGGGATTCGGGCTCCTAACAGCTGAAATCGTTCCGGGTTTTTGAGGAACTCGATGATCTCCTGGAGTTCGGTTTTAGCCCCCTCAGCACCAGCAACATCTTCAAAGGTAGTTACTTCCATAGAGGCATCATACTGGCGTGCTTTGCTTTGGGTCATCGCCATCATGCCCTGACCTTGCGAGGTTAGTCTCCTGTAGATAAAGTAGCCAATCGCTAAAATAAAGACCAAAGGTAGAAAGTTAAGCAGGATCAACCACCCGGATTCGCCCTCAGGTGGTTTTGTACGAATGGTGACATTGTTTTCAGCTAACAGGGCATATAAATCGGGGTCCTGGAAGGAAGGAAGATAAGTGACAAAATCTGTTACTGAAATGCTCTCACCAGTCTCCATCGTTTCTTGGACTGGCGTATTAAAGCTCCCTTCGATCCTTTCTTCTATTACGACAACTTCATCGACATTGCCAGCTAACACCTGAGCGCGGAAGGTTGTATAGGTGATCTCATCTCTCATAGGCGCGCTCTCTGAATACATGCGTATCAGTAAGGGAACAAACAACAATAATAATAGAACCCAGATGAATGGGCTGCTGCATCCCTGTCGTCTTAGCAGCTCCCCTCTGAGATCAGGTTTCTGTTGCTTATCTTCCTTCATTTGTTTATTCATTAATTTTATTCTCTCTATGTAATTTTGCTGTTATGAATCAGGATGATTTCAGTTCAGAAATTATGACATAAATTGATAAGTTTCTCCGGAAATTGTCAATTTGATTAGCTCTTTTGATCCGGTTGTGTGTCAGAATTTGATTATATTAAATTCTAACTTAAATCAGGAATGAACCTCGATCTTTAGGCGAATCAAAAATAAGGTGGAATTTACCACCCGAGTGCAGTTTCTCTATAAGGCTGGCTGGATAGTTGTCAATCCTCAAATTCGGTAGCGATATCTCCCTGATGACCTTTAGCAAGATCCACAATCAAAACATCTTTCCCCATGGCATGGGTAGTATTGATCAGCAAGCGTTTCTTTTCTTCTTCGGGGCCGGCGACCATCGCTTCAGCCATGCTTGTGCCAACTTTTACCAGGTCGTAGCTGACCAAATTGCCTTCCATATCGACTACCAGATCGTTGATCTCACCAACACGCAAACCATCAAGACTGAACACCTCGCGCCCCTTAATCTGGTTGGAAACCGAGAGCCAGTCACCTAAATCAGGAATATCTTCCTTCTTACGGATGATATCCGGTCCGCTGACCAGGATCACATCTTTCCCCCAGACCCTGATTTCATTTGCCAGGATCGCGTCGATTTCACGGCTTAACAGGCCGCCTTTTGAAGTTACGATAGCTGATATTCTTAAATCTTTGGGATCGATCAGGATATCGTTTACCGTTCCTATAGTCTGTCCATTGCTTATACTGATGATCGATTTTCCCTTGAAGGTTTGCACAAGTGTGGTAGGTTCTGAAAGAGGTTGAGATTCCTCCATGATACTGCTCTCCCTTTCGGTTCATTGGATAACCGAACAATGGTTTGGCTTTTGGATCTATATTTTCAGTCTTATTTTACTACATGCTTATGATGGGAATTAGACCTCGAGCTGTTTTGCTGAGCTTTATTTTAGCGACCAAAAAAGCGATCGAATCTGGCAAATCACCAATTCGATCGCGGAAATAGGTTCCCCTTTTGGGCTGTGAATTCACTAAAATGCGTGATGATGGATCCCAGCAGTTGTTGGGAGGCAAAGAGCTGATCCGGGATCGCGCGCACTTAATCCCCGAGGGAATCGATATAAGTTAACACCTGCCACATTTCATCGGTGGACAGGGTTTCTTTCCAACCGGG